>JAFADT010000817.1 GCA_023424585.1 Pseudomonadota bacterium | reverse complement strand
CTCCTCCACCACGCGGTAGCCACCGCGGAAGTCGCGGTCGCCCTCCGGCTGCGTCAGCTCCTGGCCGGCGTTGAGGTGCAGCGCCATGCCGTCCGCGCCGATGGCGTCCATGAGCCGCCGCACGCCGTCCACGCCCAGCCCAATGGCCTGGTACAGCCCGATGTTGCCCAGCAGCGCCACCGTGGGCGCCACGTCGCGCACCGCGTACGACGCCGCGCGCGAGGGGTGCTCCGCCATCGCGCGCTGGCTGCCCACGCCGAAGGCCAGGCCGTGCCGCTCCGCGAGCAGCGCCAGGTCCCGGTTCACCGCGCCCGCGCGCTCCGTGCCGCCCGTCATCCCGGTGATGAGCAGCGGCGCCTGGAGGCGCTTGCCCAGGAACGGCGTGGTCAGGTCCACGTCCTCCACCGCCATCTCCGGCATGGCGCAGTGGAGGAGGTGCACGCACTCCAACAAGGTGGAGTTCTGCGCGGGCTCCACGTCTCCGGTCGCGCACAGATCGAGGTGGGCATCCTTCCGCCTGGCTGTCGTCTCGTCGCCCATGTCGCTGAAAGCCACCCGCGCTGTCGCTGCAAAAAACCTGTAACTCTGGAAGGCCCTTGGGTTCCTAGCAAGCGCCAGGGCCGGGGTGCAAGCCAAAGGGCCCCAGCGGTCGCCCCCGAGGCGTGGATGGACGCGGTGGCTTCTGGACGGTATGAGCCGGCGGGTGAGCACGCCGGACAACAGGGTCGTGGTCTTCCTGCACAGTGGCGAATACGACCGGGTGCACCAGGGGCTCTCCATCGCGGCGGCGGCGACGGCGGCCGGGCGGCGCGCGGAGGTGTACCTGTTCTGGTGGGCCCTGGAACGCTTCCTGACGGACAGGCTGGACGAGCCGGACTTCGCTGGCCGTGAGGACGTGGCGGACCGCTTCGAGGCGCGCGGCATGCCCACCGTGCGCAGGCTCCTGGAGCACGTGCGTGACTCCGGGCTGGGCGTGGTGGCGGGCTGCACGGGCTCGCTCGGTGCCCTGGGGAGCGAGTCGAAGGCGGGCGACAGTGGCATTGACGTCTGGCTCGGTTGGAGCGCCATCCTCCAGCGTACGGCGGGCGTGACGGATCGTTTCTACCTTTGAGCGCTCTACGTTTGAGACGGCCCGCGGCCGGGGCCATGGGCCTCCAGGGCAGGCTGGGCCCGTCACATTGACGCTCCTGGGTGCCTGCTTACGTTTCGTGTGACCCCCTTGACGGGGCGAAAGGCACGGAATGAGGACCATGGCGCGGCGTGACCCCCACATGACATCCCGAGGACCGGCCGCACCGGCGCTCAAGGGCGGCGGGTGGCACCGGCTGGGCAACGCATTGAAGACGACCGTGCTGCTGGCGGGCTTGACGGCGCTGGTGCTCGTCATCGGTCAGCGGCTCGGCGGAGCGCAGGGCCTGGCGATGGCGGGCCTCTTCGCGGTGGTGATGAACTTCGGCTCGTACTGGTTCAGCGACCGCATCGCGCTGGCCATCCACGGCGCGCAGCCGCTGTCGTATGAGCAGGCGCCGTGGCTGCATGAGATGGTGGAGCGGCTGGCCGCGCGCGCGGGCATGCCGAAGCCGAAGGTCTACCTCCTGCCCACGGCGCAGCCGAACGCGTTCGCCACGGGCCGCAACCCGAGCCACGCGGCCGTCGCGGTGACGGCGGGCATCATGGACATCCTGGACCGGCGCGAGCTGGAGGGCGTGCTGGCGCACGAGCTGGGCCACGTGCACAACCGGGACACGCTCATCGGCACGGTGGCGGCGACGCTCGCGGGCATCATCAGCTACGCGGCGCAGATGCTCTTCTGGTTCGGCGGCAGCATGCTCAGCCGGAGTGACGATGACGAGGGCGGCGGCCTGGCCGGGGCGCTGGCCAACCTGGGCCTGCTGCTGGTGGCGCCCATCGCGGCCACGCTGCTGCAGCTGGCGGTGAGCCGCTCGCGTGAGTACGGCGCGGACGCCACGGGCGCGGAGCTGTGCGGCGACCCGGACGCGCTGGCGAGCGCGCTCCTGAAGCTGGAGCGCGGCGCGGAGGCCATCCCGTACGACCGGGCGCCCGCGACGTCGCACCTGTTCATCGTCAACCCGCTGCACCACGGCGGGGTGATGTCGCTGTTCTCCACGCACCCGCCCATCCCGGAGCGCGTGCGCCGCCTGCGCGAGATGAGCGCGCGGATGGGCCAGGGCGCGCGCGGCCGCGGCGGCTGGGAGTACGCGTACTAGCGAGCCGTGGGGAGAGGAGCATCCGGCGGGGGCCCGAAGGACTCCACCGGATGCTCCAGCATCTCGCGCAGCGTGCTGGCGATGACGCCCGCGTGGTAGCCGTCGAGGAAGCGGTGGTCGAAGGACGCGTTGATGCTCATCACGTGGCCGGGCACCACCCTTCCCTCCTCCACCACCGCCACCTCCCGCACCGCGCCGGGCGCGAGGAAGATGGGCACGCGGGTGAAGGGCGCCAGCGGCAGGTACGCCGCGTCCAGCCCCAACGCGCCCACGTCCACCACCACCGCCGAGCCGAAGGGATCCCTGGGCAGCCCCAGCCAGGACGGATCGAGGTTCAGCGTGTACGTGAGGAACGACACCAGCCCGGTGAAGCGGTGCAGCAGCAGGTGCGGCACGCGCCCCAGGATGCGCCGGCCCTGCTCCACCCGTGGGTCCCTCCCCTCGCGCACGCGCGCCGCGGTGGACTCCACCTCCAGCGCCAGCTCGCGCACGGGCTTCTGGTCCACGTCCTCGACGCGCACGGGCGTGAGGCCCCGCGCCCCCGGGCCGGTGAGCAGCGCGCACACGGTGACGCGCCTTCGCAGGTAGATGCGCTGGTAGCGCAGGAGCGCGTTGGCGTCCGGGCAGCGGCGCAGCGCTTCGCCCACGGCCTTGAGCACCAGGTGCGTCGCGGTGAGCCGCACGCCGGTGCGCTGGTGGAAGGCGTCCAGCCAGGCGAGCGCGGCGTCCATGCGCACCGTCAGTGTGCCGTAGACCGTGGGGTCATACGCGGTGGCCCAGCTGCCGATGGCGAGCTTGCGGAAGCTCGACACGTCCCGCTTCGGCTGGAGCTCCAGGTGCGCCATGGCCGGGAGCGTGCCCCAGGACCGCGCCTCCAGGGGAGCCGGAAGAAGGGCGGACGCCACGGCCGGGCCGGCGCGGCGCGCGGGGCCCGCCGGGTTGCCTGCCAGTGAAGCCTTGACGCGCCATGTCCGGGAGTTAGGCTGCCCCGCTTTTTGCATTTTTCTGTGGAGGTCGTTCCCTTGCTGGTTGCACTCATCCTCGTATCGGTCGGGTTCGCCGTGACGCTCGGCCTGCTGCTCTTCGGAGACAAGAGCGGCGCTGGCGCCAACGCGGGCCGTCCCTCGCTCTCCTCCTCTTCCTCCGCGCCGTCGTTCCGCGGCGAGCTGGAGGCCGAGAGCAAGGCGCGCGCGAAGGCGGAATCGGAGGTCCAGCGCAAGCAGAAGGAGCTGGACGAGCAGCGCGCGCAGCTCCAGGAGGTCAAGGAGCAGCTCAAGCAGACCAAGCGCAAGCTCTTCGAGCAGAAGGAAGGCGAGAAGGGCGCGAACGACCTGGTGAAGGCCCGCGCCGAGGTGGAGCGCAACGCCAGCATCCAGCTGGAGCAGACCCGCGCGGAGCTGGCGCAGGCCCTGACGGAGAACGCCCGGCTGCGCGCGGAGTCCGAGGCGCGCGGCAATCCCCGCCGCCGTGAGGCCCCGGC
>JAFADT010000808.1 GCA_023424585.1 Pseudomonadota bacterium | reverse complement strand
CCCTACGTCCGGGGCGCGCTGGACGCGGCCCGCGCGCGCCACGCGCGCACGGTGCTGGTGTGCTGCAACCCGCCCGGGCCGGGCATGCGCGCGGACACGGTGGTGCTGGCGCGCACGGGGCCGGAGGTGGTGGCGGGCTCCACGCGGCTCAAGGCGGGCACGGCGACGAAGCTGGTGCTCAACGCCATCACCACCGCGGCCTTCGTGTCCCTGGGCCACGTGTACCGGGGGCGCATGGTGGACGTGCGCCCGACGAACGCGAAGCTGCGGGCCCGCGCGGCGCGGATGGTGGCGGAGCTGACGGACCTGCCTCCCGCGAAGGCGGAGGCGCTGCTCGACGCCGCGGGGGACCACGTGAAGCTGGCGCTCGCCATGCACTTCACGGGGCTCCCGGCGGCCCAGGCGCGGCGCAGGCTGAAGGACGCGGGCCTGCGAGGGCTCGAGCGTCCGCTGGCCTCCCATCCGGCCCCACGGCGGCGGACCGGCCGCTGACGGGGACGGCCGGGCGCCCTCCGGAATCCAACAGGCCGTCTTCCATCCGCTGAACACGAGCCCCCCGCCCGGGTGCCATTCCTCGACAGCGGCGGTGCCCTCCGGGACAGGGCCCGGCGGGCGTCAGGACAGGCCCTTAGACTTGGGGCATGCGCCCCGCCACGCCATCCGCGCCCTCCCTGCCGCCCCGGCTGTGCGTGGGCGTGCTGTCCGGCACCAGCGTGGACGCGGCGGACGCGGCCCTCTGCCGCGTGGAGGGCACCGGCGCGGACGTGAAGCTCCACCTGCTCGCGCATGTCTCCCACCCCTTCACGCCGGACCTCGTCGCGCGGGTGCTGGCGCCCCAGGACGCCCGCAGCCTCTGCGCGCTCAACTTCGAGTTGGGGGAGCGCTTCGCCGACGCGGTCCTCGCCGTCATCGCGCGCGCGGGCGTGCGGCCCGGGGACGTCCACGTCGTGGGCTCGCACGGCCAGACGATGGCCCACCTGCCCTCGGACCTGTCCCCCATCGCCTCCACGCTCCAGATTGGCGAAGCGGCCGTCATCGCCGAACGCACCGGCCTGCCCGTCGTCAGCGACTTCCGCACCCGCGACATGGCCGTGGGCGGCCAGGGCGCGCCGCTCGTGCCGTACCTGGACTGGGCCGTCTTCCGGAACCGCGAGCGTCCGGACGTCGCGCGCGCGTTCCTCAACCTGGGCGGCATCGCCAACATCAGCGTCGTGGGCCAGGACGTGGACGACACGCTCGCGTTCGACACCGGGCCCGCGAACATGGTGCTGGACGGCCTGGCGCGCCGGGTGACGAGGGGTCGGCTCGCGTGCGACCGGGACGGCGGCCTGTCCTCCCGGGGCCAGGTGATTCCGGCGCTCCTGGAGGAGCTGCTCGGGCATCCGTTCCTCGCGCGGCCTCCTCCGCGCAGCGCGGGCCGTGAGGGCTTCGGCGAGCCGCTGGTGGACCGGCTCTGGGCGGCGGCCCCGGACCGGCCCCATGACCTGATGGCCACCGCGCGGGCGTTCACCGTGGAGGCCACCGCGCGCGCCTTCGATACATGGATCCGGCCCCGCTTCCCCCGGCTGGAGGCGGTGTATGCCTCTGGCGGTGGGACGCGGAACCCGGCGCTCATGGCGGACCTGCGGGCGCGGCTCGCCCCCGTGCCGCTGGAGCGGCTGGACGTGCTGGGCTTCCCCGAGGAGGCGAAGGAGGCGGCCCTCTTCGCCCTCCTCGCGGCCGAGCACCGGGCCGGGACGCCCGCGAATGTTCGCCCCGCAACTGGCGCCGGGCGCCGAGTCGTTCTAGGTAAGCTGACACCGTGAGCAGCGTGAACCTGATGGCCCGCGAAGTGGCCGCGAAGATCGTCTTCTACGGCCCCGGCCTGTCGGGGAAGACGACGACCCTGCGAAAGGTCTACGAGACCGTTCGCCCGGCCCACCGCGGCGAGATGATGTCCATCGCCACCGAGGGCGACCGGACGCTCTTCTTCGACTTCCTGCCGGTGAAGGTGGAGCGCGTGGGCGACTGCTCCGTGCGACTGGCGCTCTACACCGTGCCCGGTCAGGTCTTCTACAACGCCACCCGCAAGCTGGTGCTCCAGGGCGCCGACGGCGTCGTGTTCGTGGCGGACTCGCAGGCGGAGGCCATGGACGCCAACCGCGAGTCGCTCTCCAACCTGGAGGAGAACCTCCTGGAGAACGGCATCCGCCTGGACCGCTTCCCGCTGGTGATGCAGTGGAACAAGCGCGACCTGGACCACGTCCTCTCCGTGGAGGAGCTGCGCCGGGAGCTCAACCCGCGCGGCGTCCCCGACTTCGAGACGGCCGCCACCAACGGCCGCGGCGTGATGGACGCGCTCAAGACCATCACCCGGCTGGTCATCAAGGACCTGCGCGCCAAGCGCATCGTGCCGCCGCCCCGCCCCGCCCCACCGCCCCCCGGCAGCGCCCCCGCGGGCCTGGAGGCGCAGCTCTCGCAGCACCTGAGCCACCGCCAGCTCCAGGCCGCGACGCCGCCCGCCGCCACCGCGAGCCCCACCGCCGCCACCATCTCCGCCACGCCCGTGCCGCGCACGCTGACCG
>JAFADT010000780.1 GCA_023424585.1 Pseudomonadota bacterium | reverse complement strand
CCACGCGGGCGCCGGCCTCCAGCGGCAGGTCCGGCAGCGACAGGTCGAAGACGCGCGGGGTCTCCGCGCGCGGGGGCAGCTCCTGGCCAGGCCTCACGGGTCGCATGGCGTCAGACCGCGCCCAGGGCCTGATCGAGGTCGGCCACGATGTCGTCCAGGTGCTCCAGGCCCACGGACAGGCGCACCAGGTCGTCGGTGACGCCCGTGCTGGCGCGCTCCTCCGGGGTGAGCTGCTCGTGCGTGGTGGACGCGGGGTGGATGATGAGCGAGCGCGTGTCGCCGATGTTCGCGAGCAGGCTCCACAGCCGCACGCCGTCAATCACCTTGCGCCCGGCGGACAGCCCGCCCTTCACGCCGAAGGTGACGAGCCCGCCGAAGCCGCCCTTCAGGTACTTCTTCGCGTTGGGGAACGAGGGGTCGTCCTCCAGGCCCGGGTAGCGCACCCACGCCACCTTCTCGTGCTGCTTGAGCCACTTCGCCACCGCGAGCGCGTTCTGCGAGTGCCGCTCCAGCCGCAGCCGCAGCGTCTCCAGGCCCAGGATGAACGCGTGCGCGTTGAAGGGGCTGAGCGCCGGGCCGATGTCGCGCAGGCCCTCCAGCCGGGCCTTGAGGATGAAGGCGGCGGGCCCGAAGGCCTCGCGCAGGCGCAGGCCGTGGTAACCGGGGTTGGGCTCGGTCAGCTCCGGGAACCTGCCGTTCTCCCAGGGGAAGTTGCCGCCGTCCACGATGACGCCGCCGATGGAGGTGCCGTGGCCGCCGATGTACTTGGTCGCGCTGTGCAGCACGATGTGCGCGCCGTGGCGCAGCGGGTTGAAGAGGGCGGGGGACAGCGCGGTGTTGTCCACGAAGAGCGGCAGGCCCGCTTCCTTCGCCACGGCGCCGATGGCGTCGAAGTCCGGCACGTCCAGGCGCGGGTTGCCCAGCGACTCCAGGTAGAGCGCCTTCGTCTTCGGGCCAAGGGCCTGGCGGAACGCGTCCGGGTTGCCCGCGTCCACGAACCTCGTGGTGATGCCCAGGCGCGCGAGCGTCACCTTGAAGAGGTTGTACGTGCCGCCGTAGAGGCTGGCGCCGGAGACGATCTCATCCCCCGTCTTGAGGACGTTGAGGATGCCCAGCGTCTGCGCGGCCTGGCCGGACGCGACGGCGAGGGCGCCCACGCCCCCTTCGAGCGCGGCGATGCGCTTCTCGAAGACGTCCGTCGTGGGGTTCGTGATGCGCGTGTAGATGTTGCCGAACTCCTTGAGGCCGAAGAGCGCGGCCGCGTGGTCCGCGTCGCGGAAGCGGTAGCTCGTCGTCTGGTAGATGGGCACCGCGCGCGAGCCCGTGGTGGGGTCCGGCGAATAGCCGGCGTGCAGCGCGAGCGTGTCGGGGTGGAGCGGGCGTTCGTCGTGGGGCGTGCTCATGGCAAGGGACTCCTGTTCGCGTCGCTCCGGGAGGAGCGCGCGTGGCGTGAAGGCAGAAGGGGGGCGGGGACGTCAGGGCACTGCGGGCGGTGGGGAGGGCTTCAGGACTTCAGTGGGCGCTGCGACGCTCCTCGGCAGGGTGCGAGAGCGGAGGCCCGGAACGACGAAGCCCACCGACCCTCGCGGGTGGGTGGGCTCCGGTTGGCTCGCCAGGGGCAGGCTGTGCGTCAGCCTACCGCAGCGGGCTTGGGCCCACCCGGAACAGGCATCGAACACATGCACATGGCGGAGCTGACGAACATGCTGCGAGAACAAGTAGCGGCGATGCCGAGACCTGTCAAGCCACCCTCCGGAGCGGCGCCGCGCATGTCGCGGATCCGTGACGCGGATTCACTGCGTATTCCCAGAATGAAGTCCTTCTCCCGCCATGCCCTGCGGGCCTCTCTCTTCCTCGCCGCGTGCGCCAGGCCCGCGCCGCCCACGTCCGTGAACCAACGCAAGGGCTTCCACACGCAGTTGAAGGTGGAGCCGGCGCATCGCGCGCCCACGCGTAGCCCGCGTCAGCGCACGTGCGCGTTCGCGGTGTAGGGCGGCACGGGGCCCAGGAAGCCGGGCTGGGCCTTCACGCGCTCCAGCCAGCCGCGGACGGCGGGGTAGGGCGTCAGGTCCACGCCCGCCTCCGGCGCCAGGTGCGTGTACGCGAAGAGGCAGAGGTCCGCGACGGTGTAGCGCTCCTCCACCAGGAACGCGTGCTTGCCCAGGTGTCGCTCCATCGAGGCCAGCGCGCGCTCACCGCCCTGCACGCGGTTCCGGACGACGTCGGACCCCGGCCGCTGCCGGCCGGTGAGGAGCCAGAAGCGCGCGGTGCCGAGGTTCGGCTCCACCGTGTTCTGCTCGAAGAACATCCACTGGTGCACCTGCGCGCGAGCGAAGCGGTCCTCGGGCAGGAAGCGCGTGCCCTCCGCGAGGAACAACAGGATGGCGTTGGACTCCGCGAGGAACCGCCCCGGCTCCGGCTCCAGCACCGGGATGCGGCCGTCCGGGTTCTTGTTCGCGTGGAAGTCCGCCGTGTGGCTCTCCCCCGCGAAGAGGTCCACCGGCACCAGCTCGTAGGCGAGGCCGAGCTGCGCGAGCAACGTGCGGATCTTGTAGCCGTTCGCGGAGGGCAGATAGTCGTAGAGGCGCATCCCAGGCTCCCAGGAAGAGGATGCGCCTCACGCTAGGAACTTCACGCCTCCCCCGCACTCCGCTTCTTGCGATGGAAGCACCCACGCGAAGCGGAGCAGGGCGGGATGCCTACTGCCCGGTGGCCTCGCTCCACACCTCCGTGACGCGGCCCACCTGGTCGAACGCGCAGTGCTCGGCGCCCGCGATGACCTTGTCGTTCACCGGGAACCCGAGCCCGCCGAAGTACGCCTTCGCGTCCTGGATGTCCGGGTACAGGAAGTCCAGGTCGCCATAGGTGAACCAGAACTGCGTGCCGCCGCGCAGCGCCGCGTTCGACGCGTCCCAGTCCATGCTGCCCGTCCACGGCTTCTCACCGCCGCAGCTCAGCGCGTAGATGCCCGGGTAGCGGTCGCCGTAGCGCGGCAGGAAGCTGGCCGTCAGCTCGATGGAGCCGCCCGACGAACCGCCGAAGAGGATGGGGCCGTCCTGGATGTCCCAGCCCTTGCGCAGCGCCTCGATGAGCGACGCCAGCTCCGCCGCGTTCCTGCCCTCCAGGTCGCGCGCCTCGATGGGCGCGTCCGTGGAGCAGTCCGTGCGCTCCGGCACCGTCCACCACGCGCACTTGTTGGGCGCGAGCGCCGTCACGTAGAGCGTGTTGTGCCCGTACGTCCAACCCCCGTGCGTGAACAGCGAGCGCGGGTTGCTGCCGTTGTACGTGGCCGCGCCGTCGCCGTGCAGGTAGATGGCCAGCCGCATGGGCGCGGGCGTGATGCCCTGCTTCGGCTCGATGTACTTCACCTCCGTCGCGCCCACCTGCGCCACGCAGTACGTCAGCGTGCCCGCGTCCGTGCTCACCGTGCCCGTCTTGCTGCACGCGAGCTTGCCGGAGCCGTGCGAGCTGCCCGTGCCCGCGTCCACGTCCGTCCCGGCATCCGTGCCCGCGTCCACGTCCGTCCCGGCATCGGCGCCGGTGCCGGCGTCCACGTCCGTGCCCGCGTCGTGGCCCGCGTCGGTGGTGGGGGTGCCGGAGTCAGGCGTGACTTCATCGGGGTCGTCGGAACACGCGGACAGACCCAGGGCGAGGACGGCGGCGAGGACGAAACGGGACATGGTGACTCGAAGGAGGGGAGGCGACGCCTCTGTTCAGGGCCAGTATATCGGGTATAGTTTTCCAGCCTTGAAAGGAAATTCTTTCATGACTGGACGCGTGAACCTGATGGCGCCGGAAGTCCGGGCCAATCCCTACCCCGTCTACGCGGAGCTGCGGCGCAACGCACCCGTGTGTCAGGTGGAACCCGGTGGGCTCTGGGCCATCACGCGCTTCGAGGACGTGGCCGCGGCCTTCAAGAACCCGCAGGTCTTCTCCTCCGCCGGGGTGCGCACCACCACCGCGCCGCCGTGGCTGGGCCACAACCCCTTCTCCGAGTCGATGATCGTCATGGACCCGCCGCGCCACATGCGGCTGCGCGCGCTGGTGAGCCGCGCGTGGACGCCCACGGCGGTGAGCCGGCTGGAGCCGCGCATCCGCGGCTTCGCGCGGTCCCTGGCGGAGCGCCTGTCCCCGGAGCGCGAGGTGGACTTCGTGGACGCCTTCGCCATGCCGCTGCCCGCGAGCGTGATTGGCGAGCTGTTCGCCTTGGACCCCACGATGACGGCCCGCTACAAGCGCTGGTCGGTGGACCTGTCCAGCGTGTCCGGCACCACGGAGCAGGACACCCACCGGCACGCGTCCATCCGCGCCACGGTGCGCGAGATGGAGGACTACCTGTCCGACGTCGTCGCCGAGCGCCGCCGCCACCCCCAGGACGACATGGTGTCCGACCTGGTGAGGTCCCGCGTGGACGGCGAGGCGCTCACCGACGCGGAGGTGATGAGCTTCCTGTTCCTGCTGGTGGTGGCGGGGCTGGAGACCACCGTGCAGCTCGTCAGCCACTGCGTGCGCCTCTTGATGGAGCAGCCGCACCTGGTGGCCCGCCTGCGCGAGCAGCCGTCCCAGGTGGGCCGCTTCGTGGAGGAGGTGCTGCGCTACGAGCCCTCCGTGCATGGGCTCGTGCGCGTCACCACGAGGGAGACGGAGGTGGCGGGCGTGGTGATCCCGGAGGGCGCGCGCGTGGCGCTGATGATTGGCTCCGCGTGCCGCGACGGCGAGCGCTTCAAGGACCCGGACACCTTCGACATGGACCGCGAGGGCGTGAACAACATGCCCTTCGGCCACGGCATCCACTTCTGCCTGGGCGCGCCGCTGGCCCGCCTGGAGGCGCGCGTGGGGCTGGAGGTGCTCTTGTCCCGCTTCACGCGCTTCACGCCCACGGGCCCGGTGAAGTGGAACACCTCCCTCACCGTGCGCGGCCCGCTGAGCCTGCCCCTCATCCCGCACGCCTGAGCCGCGCGCGTCACGCCTCGATGTCGAACGCGAGCGACACGCGCTCGTCCGGGGCCACGTGCAGCAGGCCCTCGCCGGTGGCCAGCGCCCCGGCGGCGGCCGTCCACGGCTCCACGCAGACGAAGTCCTTCCCCTGCAACGTCCACACGACGAGCAGGCGGAACTCCTCGCTCCACGACAGCTTCACGGGAGACAGCCCCGGCCCACGCTCCAGCACCGTGCCCGGCGCCGAGTGGTCGCGCAGGTGCATGTCCACCTCCTGCGCCGTGAGGTCCAGGCCGGTGAAGGGCACCTCGTGCTTCGCGAGGTTGTCCCACGCGTGCGTGGCGTCCGTCTCCACGCGCGCCTTCGCCTTGTTTCCTTGTGGCACGCGGAAGTACGGGTGGTAGCCCAGGTGCAGCGGCATGGGCCGCGTGTCCAGGTTCGCCACGTCGAAGTCCACCGTCAGCCGCCGGCCCGTGAGCGAGAACACCAGCTGCGCGTCGAAGGCCCACGGGAACTGGCGCAGCGTCTCCTCCGACGAGGAGAGCCTCAGCACCAGCATCGATTCGTCCGCCTGGCGCACCGTCCACGGCAGCTTCCGGGCGAAGCCGTGCTGCGGCAGTGTGTACGCCTTGCGGTCCGCCGGATATGTGTCCCCGGGCAGGGGGCCGGCGATGGGGAAGAGCACGGGGATGCCGCCGCGCACGTTCTTCGTGAGGTCGGCGACGGTGCTCTCATCCAGATAGAGCACGTCCTCGCCGTCCACCACCATGCGCGTGACGAGCGCGCCGCGCGTGGGAATGATCTCCACGCGGCAGCCGCCGTCCTCCAACGCGTAGGTCTCCAGCCCCGCGATGCCCTGGAACGGTTCGCTCATGGGACTAGAGGGCCCCTTCCTTCGGGTCGCTGTCCATGAACGGGTAGGGGACCTTCACCGGCGGCGCGAAGTTCTCCTTGATGGTGCGCGGGCTGGACCAGCGGAACAGGTTGATCATCGACCCGGACTTGTCGTTGGTGCCGGACGCGCGGCTGCCGCCGAAGGGCTGCTGGCCCACCACCGCGCCCGTGGGCTTGTCGTTGATGTAGAAGTTGCCCGCCGCGTTGCGCAGGCCGCCCATCATCTGCTCGATGGCCTTGCGATCCCTCGCGAAGATGGCGCCGGTGAGCGCGTAGCTCGCGGACTGGTCGCACTCCTTCAGCGCCTCCTCGAACTTCGCGTCCGGGTAGACGTACACACCCACCAGCGGCGCGAAGATCTCCTCCGTCATGATGCGGTGGCGCGGGCTGTCGCACTGCACCAGCGTGGGCTGCACGAACCAGCCCTCGCGCTTGTCCGTGCCGCCGCCCGCGACGATGGTCGCGTCGCTGCCGGACTTCGCCAGCTCGATGTAGCCGGACACCTTCTTGAACGAGCGCTCGTCGATGACGGCGCCCATGAAGTTGCGGAAGTCCGCCACGTCGCCCATCTTGATCTCACCGATGAGCGCCTGGAGGCGCGACTTCAGCCTGGGCCACAGGGACTCCGGCACGTAGACGCGGCTGGCCGCGCTGCACTTCTGGCCCTGGTACTCGTAGCCGCCGCGCACGATGGCGACCGCGAGCGCCTCCAGGTCGTCCGCCGCGGACGGGTGCGCGAAGATGAAGTCCTTGCCGCCCGTCTCACCCACCAGCCGCGGGTACTGCTTGTAGCGGCCGATGTTCTCTCCCACCGTCTTCCACAGGTTGTTGAACGTGGGCGTGGAGCCGGTGAAGTGGATGCCGCCCAGGTGGGGGCTCGCCAGCACCGGGTTGCCCACCGTGGGGCCGTCGCCGGGCAGCATGTTGATGACGCCGTCGGGCAGGCCCGCCTCGCGCATCAGCTCCAGGCTGTACCACGCGCTCAGGGCCTGCGTGGAGGAAGGCTTCCACAGCACCACGTTGCCCATCAGCGCGGGCGACAGGCAGAGGTTCAGGGCGATGGAGGTGAAGTTGAACGGCGCGATGGCGAAGACGAACCCGTCCAGGGGCCGGTAGTCCGTCATGTTCCACGTCTGCGCGGAGTTCTCCGGCTGGATGGAGAGGATCTGCTGCGCGAAGTGGACGTTGTAGCGGAGGAAGTCGATGAGCTCGCACGACGCGTCGATCTCCGCCTGGTGCGCCGTCTTCGACTGGCCCAGCATGGAGGACGCGTTGAGCAGCGGGCGGTAGCGCGTGGCGAGCAGCTCCGCGGCGCGCAGGAAGATGGCCGCGCGCGCGTGGAAGGGCATCCGCGCCCAGTCCTCCTTCACGCTCATGGCGTTCTGGATGGCCTGCTCCACGTGGCTCGCGTCGGCCTCGTGCAGGGTGGCCAGCACGTGCTGGTGCCGGTGCGGCATGCGCACGGTGTCCGTCTTGGCGGCCTTCACGTGCTTGCCCCCGATGACGACGGGGATGTCGATGCGCTCCCCGCTCATGCGCTTGAGCGTGGACTGGAGCTCCGCGCGCTCCGGGGTGCCGGGGGCGTAGGAGAGGACGGGCTCGTTCTTGGGAGCCGGGACGCGGGGGAAGGCGTTGAGCACGCGAGGACCTCGGGACGAGAGAAGGGGAAGCTCGGGCAAGGTATAGCCCTCCCCGTGGCCCAGGTCAGTGACAGAAGCGCGCCGCGTCCTCGCCGTGACACCCGGCCCCGCGGGCACCCGGCCCGGCGCTCGCCCGCGGCCTAGGCGGTGGCGCCCCTCGCGCGCTGCAGCACGGCGTGCAGCTGCGCGATGAGGTACGGCGGCTTCACCGGCTTGACCAGGTACGCGTCCGGCTGCGGCTGCCCGGGCTCCTGCTCCGAGCGCGG
>JAFADT010000884.1 GCA_023424585.1 Pseudomonadota bacterium | reverse complement strand
CGCCAGGGCCGTCGTTCACGAGCGCGAACACCGCCGTCGCGTCCACGGCGTGCGCCTCGCTCAGCGCCACCGTCGCAGACGCGTCCAGTTGCTTCAGCCGGCGCGTTCCGGCGGACGTCCCGTCGGTCCGCCACAGCCGCGTCCCGGTCTCCGGGTCCTGGACGACGAACACCACCGCGTCCCCCACCTTGAACATGCGCGCGAGGTGGGCCTGGGCGCCGAAGGCGTGGGCCCGGACCGTGCCCCCCGCCGTCCCGTCCGTGCTCCACAGCTGGAGACCGGCCCCGTCCTGGAGGAAGAACAGGCGGCCGGCGGCCGTCCCCTCCTCTCCCACGAGCGTCGCGGCGGCCCCGAAGTCCTTCAGCCGGACCGTCCCCCCCTGCGTGCCGTCCGTGCGCCACAGCTCCACGCCCCCCGTCGCGCAGGGGGAGTTGAAGAAGGACACGCCCGTGCCGAGCAACCGGAAGCCGGAGACGGCGAGGTGGTCCGCGCACGCCGGCAGCTCACGGGCCGGCTGCGTGCTCTGCGCGGTGCCGTCGCTGCGCCACACCTCGGTGCCGTCATGGCTGGAGACCGCGAAGTACAGCCGCGAGCCGGCCGCCCTCAGGGAATGGAGCTCCACCTTGGCGTTGGCCGGAGACGGCCAGTCCATCAGCTTCAGGGTCCCCGCGCCCGTCCCATCGCTCCGCCAGAGCGCGTTGACGGAGCCATCATCCAGCGTGAAGTAGAGCGAGCCCGCCACATCGGTCAGCTGGAGGGGGAGCGGCTCCAGGGAGAGCGGCGTCTCGGGCACGCGGCCGGGAGGAAACAGCTGCTTCACCTCCTGCGCCACCCCGGGAACGCACGCGGACGCCCGCACCGGGTCCTCGGACGGGGCGGGGGCCACCTCCCCACCGACCGGCTCCGCGGGAGCCGCCTCTGGAAGGCGGGGCGCTTCCGGCGTCCCGGCTTCCGCTGCGACATCAAAGGACGAAAAGTCCGCCCCTGGTGTCTCCTCTCCTGGCTGTGCGCCCCCACAGCCCACCAGACACCCCACTGCCGCCAGCCTCCACCACGCCCGCATCCGCATTGCCCCTCCGTCGTAGTTCCGGACTTCCAGCAAGGTTGAATCCGAAGGACGCCTGTCGACCCTCCCCGCAGGGCATGTCGTACATCCGGAAATCGACAGGGACGCGCCACCTCGTGGGACGTGGGGTGATCCGCGCCGGGCGGCTCCACGCGTGGAGCCGTGGACGCGCGGAGCGGGGTGCTACAGGTCGGTTCCTTGATCAGCCGGAGAGCGGGTGTTAGCACCGCCGGACGCCCGCGGATCCTCTTCCTCGCCGGGCGTCTCTGAGCCTCCAAGTGAACGCCCTCGCCCAAGCCCCTTCGCCTTCGCTGCCGAGTGCCGGCGTCATCTGGACCCGCACGCTGGAAGCCATCCGTCAGGAGGGGCTCCACTACGCCCTCACCTGGCTGGAGCGGATGCGCCCCATGGAGGTGCGCGAGAACGCCCTGGTCCTGGGCGTGCCGGACCGCTTCTTCCGCGACTGGGTGGATGACCACTACCGCGCCATGCTGGAGAGCCACCTCTCCCGCCTAGAGCCGTCCCTCGGCCGCGTCGCCTACGAGGTCGTCGTCGGCCCGCCGCCGACCGCGGACCTGCCGCCCACGCCCACCATCAAGGTGAACTCGACGCGGCCCGCGCGGCTCAACCCGCGCTTCACCTTCGACACCTACGTCGTCGCGGACAGCAACCAGCTCCCCGCCGCCGCCGCGCAGGCCGTGGCCCACCGGCCGGGCCACAACTACAACCCGCTCTACATCTACGGCGGCACGGGCCTGGGCAAGACGCACCTGCTCCAGGCCGTGGGCAATCACATCTGGGAGAAGGACCCCACCCAGCGCATCGTCTACCTCTCCAGCGAGCAGTTCACCAACGAGTACGTGGAGAGCGTGCGCGAGCACCGGATGACGGACTTCCGCCGGAAGTTCCGCGAGGAGTGCGACGTGCTCCTCATCGACGACATCCAGTTCCTGGGCAAGCGCGAGGAGACGCAGAAGGAGTTCTTCTACACCTTCGAGACGCTCTTCGGCCTCAACAAGGCCATCGTGCTCACCAGCGACATGGTGCCCGCGGAGGTGCCCGGCATGGAGGACCGCCTGCGCAGCCGCTTCGCCATGGGCCTCATGGCCGACATCCGCGAGCCCACCTACGAGACGCGCGTCGCCATCCTCCAGAAGAAGGCCGAACAGGAGGGCCTGAGCCTGCCGGACCCCGTGGCGCACTTCATCGCGAAGCACGTGCAGAAGAACGTGCGCGAGCTGGAAGGCGCGCTCGTGAAGCTGTCCGCGATGCACAGCCTCACCAGGCAGCCGGTGACGGAGGAGTTCGCGGCCCAGGTGCTGCGCGACATCCTGCCCGCGCAGCGCACCGTGGACGTGGAGGCCATCCAGCGCGAGGTGGCCCGCTTCTACAAGGTGACGGTGGAGGCGCTGAAGGAGGACCGGCGCCACAAGGCGCTCGCGCACGCGCGCCAGGTGGCCATGTACCTGAGCCGCAAGCTGACGAAGAGCTCCTTCCCGGAGATCGCCTCGCGCTTCAACAAGGACCACTCCACCGTCATCTCCGCCGTGCGCAAGGTGGAGGGCCTGCGGGAGACGGACGCGGCCGTGCACCGCGACCTGTCCGAGCTGGAGGCGAAGCTCGGCGGCATGTAGCCGCCTCAGTGCGCGGCCGGCTGTGACGGCGCCGACACCTCCTCCAGCGTCCTGCCGCTCTCCTCGTCGCTGAGCTCCGCCGAGACGTCTCCCAGGGAGAGGATGCCCACCAGCTGCTTGGCCCGGTTCAACACCACGATGCGGCGGATCTGCGAGGCCCTCATCTTCTCGGCCGCCTGCGTGAGGTCGTCGTCGTCGTAGACGTACTCCACGCCCCGGGTCATCGCCTGGGCCACCTGGGTGCGCTCCGCGTCCAGGCCCCGCGCCACCGCGCGGATCACGATGTCCCGGTCCGTGACCATGCCCACCAGCTGGTCGCCGTCACACACGGGGATGGGCCCCACGTTCAGCTCGCGCATCTTCTCCGCGGCGACCCTCAGGGAATCCGATGGCCGGACGACCTCCACGTCCGGCGTCATCACGTCACCCACTCGTTGCGTTGCCATGGCTTCTCTCCTGATGGGGTTCCTCCCTCAGCGTGGGCACCGGCCCGTCCGCTGGCATGACCCGCCGCCGCGCGCGTCTGTCCAGCTCCCCGGGCGCCGGGCATGCAGCGCCCTCGCGGGCCCCCTGGGGCTCGCGCACCAGGAGGCCTGGCCGGCGGCGCGCTCCCCCGCACGGTGCGTCCGACCTGCCCTCCCCGGGCTGCGTGGCTCCGGCCTCGCCGCCGCCGCGGTCAGGAGTGGAGCCGGTCGGACAGCCACGGCAGCAGGACGAACCACCACAGCAGCGGGCCCACCAGCCCCAGGACCAGGCCCGCGATGGCCTGGCCCCGGCGGCCGATGGGCGGCAGGGCCTTCGGGTCCACGCGCGTCAGCGCCACCACGCCGCAGATCACCGCGACGGGCGCGAGCAGGGGCATGAACAGCGCGCTGAACCCGAGCCGCGACGCCTGACGCGCCATGGGGTTGTTGAAGCGCTCGTTCCACAGCACCTTCAGCATCCCGGGCGGCACCGGCAGCCGGAAGAAGAGCTGGTTGCGCACGTCGCGGTGGATGCGCAGCGCGGTGAGCACGCCGGGGATGGCGCACAGGAAGAAGAGGAAGCGCCCGTCCGGCGCCAGGACGCCCGCCACCACCGCCGTCACCAGCGGCGTGGCCAGCAGGGCATGACGCGCCCAGCGCTGGCCCAGGAAGAAGGCCACGCCCACCGGCACGGGGAGCAGCAGCACCCCCGTGAACAGCGACTGCCTCGTCGCGCGCAGCCCCCACCGCGCCAGGGCGGCCGCCACCCCCACGCAGAGCAGCAG
>JAFADT010000725.1 GCA_023424585.1 Pseudomonadota bacterium | reverse complement strand
ACACGCGGTGCAACCGCTCCACGGTGGATCCGCGCATCCTGAACTGCTTCCGCATCGAGCCCAGCGGCACGACGGGCAAGGTGGTGCTGTCCACCACGCGCGTGCAGCGCACGCAGATGGTCATCGGCGGCACGCAGACGGTGTCGTACACGGACCTGAGCATCGCGGCCATCAACCAGGACCCGGGCCACACGCCGCGCCAGGACTTCACCTACAGCATGGACGACTGCGAGTAGCCGGCGGTCCTCCGGAGGCGATTTAACCTTCGGCGGGCTCCGGGGTCTTGAGTGTCAGAGCGCGACGGGAGGCGGGCCTGCACGGCTGCTCCCGGAGCGTTTTGACCTGAACCCGGAGTCCACACACCATGTCGCTCAAGTCCATGCTTCGCGGTACCGCCGTCGCCTCGCTGCTGTTCGCCGTGCCCGTGTTCGCCCAGGCCGTCGCGCCGTCCGACACCGCCAACAAGGCGGGCCCGTGCGAGGGTCGCCGGGGCCGCCACGGCGGGGGCCACAAGTTCGGCCACATGGAGCACCGGCTGGACAAGCAGGTCGCCGAAGGGCGCCTGACGCAGGCCCAGGCCGACAGCTTCAAGGCGGAGGCGAAGCAGCTCCACGAGGAGATGAAGGCCGCGCGCGCCTCCAACAACGGCCAGGTGGACGAGGCCACGCGCGCGCAGTTCAAGGAGCGCCGCAAGGCCCTGAAGGAGAAGATCAAGGCCGCGCTGGCGCCCACGCAGCAGGGCGCGTGAGGTCCCCGCCGTGAATGGGGGACGTGACGCGAGGGCCCCGGCCGGCACAGACTGACCGGGCCCTTTCGTCCACGGGAGTCCCCATGCTTCGCAGCCTCCTCGTCGCCCTCGTCGCCCTGACCGCCGGCTGCCGCGCGCACCCTGGCGCGACGCAGGCCCCGGTGGACGCGCAGGCCCCGGCGGAGTCGCCGGTGGCGCTGGTGGCGGACGAGGAGCTCCAGCGCGTGCAGCGGCGCGCGCGGTACATCGTCGAATCGGAGAAGGGCGCCATCCGCGCCACGGACCTGCTGCTCGCGCGCCCGGACCTGGACCGCACGCGGATGCACAGGTTCTTCACCGTGCCGCGCGGCAACGCCTGGTACGCCGTCTTCGGCCGCTTCAACTCCGAGGACGCGTTCGTCCCCGCGTATGCGTACCGCGCGCCCATCGAGTTCTCCGGCGAGATGGAGGACTTCCCCGTCGAGTCCCTCCCGGAGGGCATGGACGCCCTGGCCCGCGCGGTGAACGCCGCGTGCGAGCGCGTCTTCCAGGTGCATGGCCGCAGGCAGCTCAACCCCGTCGTGGTGGAGGAGGACGGCGGCATCACCGTCTACGTGCTCCAGGGCTTCGACGACTCGAACCTGTACCTGCTGGGCGGGGACTTCCGCTTCAAGTTCAGCAAGGACGGCCGCCAGCAGCTCCAGGAGCTGCCCCTGCACCAGGGGCTCATCCCCGTGTCCGTCGCGCCGGACGCGGACGGCGAGCGGCCCGCCTTCTCCGCGCACGCGCACGTGCTCTTCCCGGGGCCGCTGGAGACGGAGCTCGCGCTGGTGATGCTCTATCCCGCGCTGGGCGGCCTCTTCGTGGGCGTGCCGGACCAGGACTGCGTCTACGCGCTGTCGCCGGACGGCACCATCCGCGCGGTGCGCCTGAGCCGCGAGGAGGTCCTCCGCGAGCTGCGGCCGGACGGCACCTTCGCGCCGCCCGAGGAGCTGAACAGCGACCCGGAGTCGGGCGCGGACGTGGCGCTCTGAACAGCTCCCGCCGCCGCAGTGTTGAGCTTCGTTCAGGCCGTGTGTGGACGCATGACATCGCCCACGGGCAGGAGGCCTAAGTTCGCGACCTCACGGGGGGATGACGCGATGCGAGTCCCCCGTGCACTGACAGGAGGACGCGGATGGCCCTGCAGAACGACTACCAGGACGTGCTGGACGTGGCGAAGACCGTGGGCGCGAAGATCGAGACGCGCGAGGAGAACGGAAAGCTCATCATCAAGGGCTCCGTGGACCACGCCTTCGACCGCGACCGCATGTGGGATCAGATCAAGGCGAAGCACCCGAAGTGGAACGATGAGGTCATGGTCATGCTGACCGTGACCCACGACGAGCCCTACGGCCTCCACACCGTGAAGTCCGGCGACACGCTCAGCAAGCTCGCCAAGGACATCTACGGGGACATGAAGCTCTACACGAAGATCTTCGAGGCCAACAAGGATCAGCTCAAGGACCCGGACCACATCAAGGTGGGCCAGATCCTCAAGCTGCCGCCGAAGACGATCGCCAACCGCGCCTGAGGCTTCAGCGCTCGAAGTGCCGGTGGACCGCCGCCGCGCGGCCCGCCGGCCCCCGGCTCAAGGGCAGTACGGGCAGCCCACCGACGCCTCGAGCGAGTCGTACACGAGGCAGTTCTGGTCCGCGGCGCTGTCGTTCTTCTGCTGGCAGCGGTAGTTCCACACGGACGCGCACTGCGTGTAGACCTGCGCGTCGCCGGTGGGCCCCTGGTAGGTGGCCGTGCACGTGCCGCCCGAGCTCCCGCCCGACACGGTGCAGGTGTTGGGGTCCGTGTTGCTGGTGCAGCGCATGTCGGAGCATGCGGTGCCGCTGCCCAGCCACTTGCCCGAACAGCTGGAGGCCCCCGCGCGCTGATCACACAGCACGCGGTTCAGGCTCGAGTCGTAATAGGCGCACGCGCCCTTGCCGCTGCCGCTGGAGCCCCCGGACGGCGTTCCCCAGCTCCAGTCAGGCGACCTCGGCTCGGAGAAGGAGGTCTGGGAGACCATGTCGTCCGTGAAGCCGATGTCCTCGCACGAGTCACCGTCGAAGTAGCCGCAGTAGTCCCAGCTCTCGCACCAGAAGTCGCGGCACTCGTCCTCGGTGTCGTCCGAGCAGAAGTACAGCGTCGAGCCATGGACGCAGGCGCCCTGATCGAGGAAGCACCCTGGCAGGACGAGACCCACGGCGAGGGACAGGAGGACGGCGGACACAACGCCCGCGCGCGGACGAGGGGATGGGGTCATCCGCCGGAATGTAGCTTCAAGCGCTCGGGGAATTCAGCTGGGTCACCGTGACCATGGGCTAGAGCCCGCGCAGGCGAGCAGCCCAGGCGAGGTACGCGCCGCGTGGCTCCTCGAGCGGATCCCGGAAGAGCGAGCGGACGTCGTCGGTGTCCACCTGCCCCGCTTCGAAGGCGCGGTAGAGGCTGTCCCCCAGCAGGTAGCCCAGCGCGTGGCTGACGCCGTGGAACAGGCGGTCGCGGCGCAGGGGGAGGAGCTTCACGGCCTCGTCGGGGGCCTCGGACTCCGTGGCCTTGTGGGCGAGGACGAAGGCGGCGATCTGCCGCTCCAGGCCCCGGGCCTCGCCGAAGCGCTTCGCCCACTCCGGGATGCCGGGGCAGGTGCGGCGCGGGTTGATCAGCTTGGAGCCGAAGAAGCCCAGGGCCTCCTCCAGGCAGCGCGCATAGAAGGCCTCGGACGCGCCGCGCGGGGCGTCCATGGCGTCGCCCACGGCGCAGTGGCGCACGAAGTGGGTGGCCTCCTCGGCGGCGTGGTTGAGGGACAGCGACGCGAGGTAGGCCGTGCGCGCGCGGGGGATGTAGCCGCTCTCGCGCGAGAGGATGTGCTTGCGCAGCTGGGACAGCTCCGACTGGGTGAAGCGGCCACGTCGGCGGATGCGGGCGAGCACGTCGCCGTCCGCCGCCGTCGTCACCTCCACCGAGTCCAGCTCGCGGCCCACGGGCACGCCCGCGAGCCCTCCGATGAGCTCCGCCATGTCCCGGAAGCGCTCCGCGGCGCTGCGGTCCAGGAGGGGCGCGTCGTCGCCCTCGGCCTCCAGGTAGTCCAGGAAGCTCTGCTGGCAGAGGACGGGCGAGGCGTTCATCAGGCACAGCGCGCCGTCCGCCAGCTCCACGGCCTCCGCGCTGCCCAGCCGCCCCTCGCGCGCGAGCCGCCACCAGAGGCCCTCCGCGTTCTGGTACACGACGAGGCCCCGGCGCGGGTGGGCCTCACCCAGGGCGCGCTCCACCTGCGCGGGCAGGTGGCAGGGCGCGGCGTGGAATTGGCCCACCAGCACCATCACCAGGGGGACGTCCTCCGCGCGGGCCACGCGGGCGATGCGCTCCGCGGCGAAGGCGTCACGCAGCGCGAGCGAGCGCTCGCCCTGGGCCCGCCGGTCGATGGCGGCCACCTGGAGCTTGAGGCGCTTCGCGAAGGCCAGCACCGCGCGGATGCCGGCGCCGGGACCGAAGCCCGGGGTGGGGCCGTGGCCCAGCCGGGCCATCAGGGTGCGCTCGGGCATCCGGCCCGCGAGGTACGCGTCGAGCGCCGCCTGGTGACGGCCCTCCACGCACTCGAGCGCGAGGACGACGCGGCGCCCGGAGGCGAGGGCGCGCTCGACGAGCTCCAGGTAGGTCTGCTGGGCCAGTGGCAGCGTGTGGTAGTCGCCGACGTAGACGAGGTCCGACGCCGCGATGCGCTGGTGCACGTGGTGCAGGGGGACCACGCGCTGATAGGTGCTCGTGCGCCGGCGGTAGCGGGCCTCGTAGGCGCGGAAGGCTTCGGTGCGGCCCTCGACCACCCGGGCAATCTGGGCGCGTTGACGGCGGAAGAGGGCGAGGTGAAGGGCAAGCGACGCGCGCATGGAGCGGCAGGCACCGTCGCATGCGCTCGCGGGGGCGGCAAAAAATCAGCGGGATGTGACAGGGGTGGTGGCTTGACTCGCACCGCCCTGCAACGGACCATCGTCTCCAATCTTGCAGACCGTTCTTCCTCGCACGCTCATCCTCTGTGTCGCGGTCTTCGCCGCGGCCCCCGTCCACGCGCAGGAGGCCGCGCTGTTGCACGCTGCGCCGCCTCGCGCCGAGGCCCGGCAGCCCCTCCAGTTGGATGCGACGCTGGTGGATGGCGGCAGGGTGCTGGAGCTCTTCGTCCGCTATCGTGGACCGGGAGAGCCGTACGTCCAGGTCCCCATGGAGCGGCAGTATGGGGACCTGTACCGCGCGCTGATCCCCGCCGAGCACATGGTGCCCCCCGGCGTGGAGTACTTCGTCGAGGCGGCCATGGTGGACGGATCGCGCACGCCGCTCTTCATGTCCGCGCTCCGGCCCGCGAGGGTGATGGTGGGGACGCAGCCCGCGGAGCCTCCGCCGGGCCGTGCGTCGCCGGGCCGCAGGGGGGCCCGTGAGCCTCCGAGGTCCGCACCCGAAATCGATGCGTTCGCGCCGCCGTCGGCGGCAGGGGAGGGCAACGACGCGGGAGGCGCATCGGCTTCGCCCCCGGGCTCGGGCACGGATTCCCGGGCTGCGACCCGGCCGGGAGCCGCTGACTCCCGCGCAGCGAGCACTCCGGATGGCACGGACCCGCGCGCCTCCACGCATGCGAATGGTCCGGACTCGGCCGAGCCGGGCCGCACGGATGGCACGGGCTCACGCGCCGTGAACCGCGCGGATGCGTCCGACCCGCGCGCCCCAACCCGCGTGAACGGAACGGACCCGCATGCCTCGAGCCGCACGGATGGCGCGGACCCGCGGGCCCCGGGCCGCGCGGACGCGTCCGACCCGCGCGCCTCCACCCGCACGGGCGGTGCGGATGCACGGGCGCCCGGCCGTGCGGACACCCAGGGCTCACGGGCCCCGGGCGACTCCGATGACGCCATGGCCGCGCTCAACGCGGACCTCCCTCCAGACACCCGCTCCGACTCCCGCGCGTCGCCTTCCTCCCGCTCCACCATGGATGACGACCTGGCGCTCTACAGCGCGGAGGACGTGCTGGCGGTGACGACCCTCCAGGAGGAGGCCGTGCGCACCGTGCCGGCCATCGGCGCGTCCTTCAACCGCGCGCAGATGATCGCCCTGGGCGCCCGCACCGTGGCGGACGTGCTGGACGTGGTGCCCGGTGTGTCCGTCAGCCGCGACGTGCAGGGCTTCCACCGCACCGCCATCCGGGGCCTGCGCAACGACGCGGAGGTCCTCTTCCTCCTCGACGGCCACCGCCTCAACAACTTCTACGACGGCAAGGCGCTGATGAACCTGCCGGTGGAGAACCTGGAGCGCATCGAGGTCATCCGCGGCCCCGGCTCCGCTGTCTACGGCGCGGGCGCCTTCCAGGGCGTCGTCAACCTCATCACGAACCACGCGGACGGCGTGCGCGGCGCCATCACCACCGGCGGCGTCCCCCGCGACGATGGCCGCCTCGCGCTCGCCACCGATGGCCACCTGTCCGCCGCGCACACCACCGGCGACCTGCGCCTGTTCGCGGACCTGGACCTGTGGAGCCAGGAGGGAGGCTCGCTCGTCGTCAGCCACGACGCGCTCGACGACGAGGCCGTGGCCCAGGGGCTGCGCGACGTGGAGCAGCCGGCGGGCAGCACCCGCGACGGTCGCTTCCTCCTCAACGCGGGCGGGGGCGTGTCCTACGGCCTGGACAGCGCCGGCCGCGTGGGCGTCACCGCGCGCTACCTCACGGAGAAGCGGGACGCGCTCGTCGGCCTGTTCGACACCGTGGGCAACGACTCGCGGCTGTCCTGGGACGTGCTCCTCGCGGACCTCACCTGGGAGCGGCCCCTCGCCGACGGCGGCCAGGTGCGCGCCCGGCTGGGGTTCGATCAGCAGTCCACCGACCGCCTGTTCCAGCTCACCCCCCACGACTTCCGCACCGGCGCCGGCGCGGAGCGCCTCTTCCCCGACGGCCTCCGCGAGCAGACGCAGGTCACCGTGCGCACCGTGTCGGGCGCCGTGGACGCGGACCTCGCGCTGGCCAAGGAGAACCACCTCACGCTGG
The DNA here is from genome assembly GCA_023424585.1 of Pseudomonadota bacterium. Taxonomy (GTDB): domain Bacteria; phylum Myxococcota; class Myxococcia; order Myxococcales; family Myxococcaceae; genus Corallococcus. Next base: position 3,634 of record JAFADT010000725.1, on the reverse strand, counting down.
GCTTCGTCGCCGAGCAGCAGTCCCTGTCCCGCTACGACTACACCACCAACTACACGCTCGACGGCCGCCTGCGCCCCAGCCCCGCCGCCCCCGAGGGCCTGGTGGACCTCACGCAGGGCGCGGCCGCCCGCCGCCTCAACCTGGGCCTGTCCGCGCAGGACCAGTGGACCGTGCTCTCCGCGCTCACGCTCACCTTCGGCCTGCGCCTGGACGCCATCCAGCTGCCGGACGCGGACGCGGCTGAGGGCGTGCTCGACACGAGCAAGATGGTGGTGCGCGTCAACCCGCGCGTGGGCCTGGTCGTCGCCGCGTCGGACGCGCTCGTGCTCAAGGCGCTGTACGGCCGCGCCTTCCGCGCCCCCACGCCCCAGGAGCTGGTCGAGCGCATCCCCGACACCACCTACAACCAGGGCCGCTTCGAGGGAAACCCGCTCCTGCAGCCCACCACCGTGGACACCTTCGAGCTGGGCATGGACCTGGTCCAGGCCGCGGGCGACACCCGCGTGCGCGTGCGCGCCAACGCCTTCCTCCAGAACTTCGCCTCGCCCATCACCCCGGTGGACACCAGCGGGAACATCGTCCCCCTGCGCAACCGCGAGCTGGGCGTGCGCGTGTACGGCGTGGAGGCGGAGGCCCGGCTGGAGGCGTCGAAGCGCGCCGCCGCGTGGGTCAACGCCAGCCTGTCGCGCGCGCAGGACCTGGAGCTGCCGGACCAGTCCCGCCTGCTCACGGACGTGCCCCAGGCGCGCTTCAACGCGGGCGTGTCCATGCCGCTGGGCGACTGGCTGAACCTGGACGTGGTGGTGCGCTCCGGCGCCGAGCGCCGCAACAACAACCGCTCCACGCTGGAGCTCATCCGCCGCTACCAGATTCCCGCCTACAGCCTCATCACCGCGCAGCTGCGCACCGAGCCCATCTGGGAGCACTTCGAGGTGACGCTCTTCGCGCAGAACCTCTTCGACCACGACCTGCGCGACGACGTGCCCCGGCCGGACCGCCTCACCGGCCTGCTGCCGCGCGAGGGCGTGTCCGGCTACCTCACCCTGAGGGCCTTCTACTGATGGATCGCCGCCACCTGACCGCCGCGCTCGCGGCACTCGCGCTGCTGCCCGGGTGCCTCGCCTACAACGACTCCTGCGCCCCCCTGGTGGACGATCCCGACGCCATCGTCGGCTACCTGGGCGAGGAGGTGCAGCTGGGCTCCGCCTTCACCCGCCACGACAACAACGCGCTGGGGCAGCTGGCCGCGGACGCGTTCCTCCACGCGGAGGACGGCGCCTCGAAGCCCACCGACCTGGGCATCATCAACGGCGGATCGCTGCGCGACGAGGGCCTGTGCGTCACCCGCACGTCCCTGCGCACGGGGCCGCTCACCGACGGCGTCCTGCACGAGGTCATCCTCTTCGAGAACCTCGTCGTGACGGTGGACCTCACGGAGAAGCAGCTGGTGGACCTCTTCGAGCACTCCGTGGAGGCGCTGGCCGTGGAAGGGCAGGCCATCGTGTCGCCGTCCGGCGCGTTCCTCCACGTGTCCGAGGGCACCACCCTGCGCGTGGACTGCTCGCGTCCCGTGGGCCAGCGGGTGACGGCGCTGCGGGTGCGCGGGCGCGACGTGGCCATCCCCGCGCGCGACGACGCGTCCATCCGCTACCGCGTGGCGATGTCCACGTTCCTGCTGAACGGAGGGGACGGCTACGGGAACATCCTGGGCAACGTGGGACAGGACCCGGACCGCAACCCGGTGACGGCGCGCAAGCTGGGCGGCACGGACGCCAACATCGCGGCGGCGTACATGAAGAGCACGTACCCCAGCCCGGTGCAGGCCCTGAAGGAGGCCCCACGCGTCGTGTTCGAAAGCTGTGCCCGGCCCGCCCGGCCCACCCCGCGCTGACAGCGCGCGCGGATGCGAGGCTTGCGGGGGCCGGGGCGGACGGTGCCCTACGGCTTGGAGGGCTCGTCCGAGGAGGCCGGGGCGCTGGTCGTCACCGCCGCCGGAGCGGAGGTGGCGGTCTGCGCCGCGGCGGCCACCGGCCGTGGAGGCAGGGGGCCCAGCACGTCATTGACCGAGGGCATCCGACGGATGTCAGCGCGGGCGACCTTCCACGCCTGCTGGACGATCCACGACAGGGAACGATCCTGTCGGGTCGCCTCGCGCTGGATCTCTTCCAGCATGTCCTCGGGGAAGTAGAGGGATTGCTTGCGGTGATCCGTGGTGGCCATTGCCCTGTCTACGGCCTTTCTTCGCGCGGGTCATTGCGCTCGTCGCCCGTGACGTCATTGACGGCGGGGAATGACTTGATGCGGTCGCGGGCGATCTTCCAGGCCTGCTGCACCACCCATGAGAGGGAGCGGTCCTGCCGGTTCGCCTCCTCCTGGATCTCCTTCAGCATCTCCTCGGGGAAGTACAGCGACTGCTTGCGCTTGTCGGTGCCTGCCATGCCTGGGTCTCCGGGGCGGATTCGAGGTGACGACCTGAACACACCGGAGCGGTTATCCGACAGACTCCCTGAAGGGTCAACGGTTTCGGAGCACTCAAGCGTGCGCCCGCGCGCTGAACGCTCCGCTTCCGACAATGCGTGGCAAGTGAAAAAAGAGAAACGCCCCGGCCTCCGCGAGGGAGACCGGGGCGCTTCGGAAAGAGGGACCGCCGGGAGCGAATCTCCAAGCGGCCCCGTGGGCCCAGAGGGGGAGGGGGGGGACCCCTAGGCCCAACGTCATGAAGTCCAGAACGTCCGACCAACAACCGCGAGGCGCCGTTCTATTTCCGCCCCGCGTCCTTCTGTTGTGGGAATCATGGAATGTCTTCCCACGCCTTCCGGCCACCGCGACTCTGTAACCCGGCCATCTCACACTCCATTCCGGACCTGGGCGCCATGCCTCGCGCGTCTCCTGCACGTCCCTCGCTGACCGCCGCGCTCGCCCGCTCCTATGCCGAGCAGGGCGCCCGCTCGCGCTCGGTGCTGCTCGCGGTGTCCGGAGGCGCGGACTCCACCGCGCTCCTCGTCGGGACGGCGCGCGTGCGCGAGGCGCTGGCGCTGCGCGTGGAGGTGGCCACGGTGGACCACGGCCTCCGGCCTGAGGCCGCGGGGGAGGTGACCTCCGTCGTGGGGCTGGCCTCGCGCCTGGGCCTGACCTGCCACGTCCGGCGGCTGGCGCTGGGACCCGGGGCGGGCCTGGAGGCGCGGGCGCGCGAGGCGCGCTACGCGACGCTGGAGGCCCTGCGGAAGGAGCGCGGGCTGGACTTCGTGGCCACCGGCCACACGCTCGACGACCAGGCGGAGACGCTGCTGATGCGCCTGTCCCGGGGGGCGGCGCTCCGGGGCGCGCGGGCCATCCACGCGCGCGCCTCCACGCTCCTCCGCCCGCTGCTCGCGTGCTCGCGCGAGGACGTGCTCGCCTTCCTGGCCGCCGAGGAGGTGGGGTTCGTGCGCGATCCGATGAACGCGGACCCCTCCTTCTTCCGCACGCGCGTGCGCCGGGACGTGCTGCCCGCGCTGAACCGCGCGGCGGGCTTCAGCACCGTGGAGCACCTGGCCACCTTCGCGCGGCTCGCCTCGGAGGACGAAGCCCTGCTCGCCGGGCTGGCGGACGCGGCGTGGGAGCGGCTGGCGCTGCCGGGCGGGGGGCTGGAGGC
>JAFADT010000665.1 GCA_023424585.1 Pseudomonadota bacterium | reverse complement strand
GCCGGGGCGGACGCGTGCGCGGGCGACAGCCGGGGCAACACCGCCCGGGTGCGCTGAAGCCAGCACCCGCCAGCGGCCCCGAGCCCGCCGGCAACCCGTCGCGCCAGCCGTCCGTGGAGACCCGGTCTCCCATCCGCTGAGGTTTCATGATTCCCTGGCGGGATGGGATTAGTCGGCTTAATGCGTGATTTCCCGCCCATGCAAAATTACCGCACTTTTCCAACTAGACTTGACTCACCCCGGGGGGCTGGCCGCATAACATCCCGCGTCCTTTCAGGAGCACAGGGATGAACAGCCGTCGGGCAATGCCAGTGGGTGGGTGGGCGGTCTTGACCCTCGCGGTGATGTTGAGCGGTTGCGATTTCGGCGGAGGGCCGGACAAGCCCACGGCGCCGCTCACTGCCCCTGAAGCGCCAAAGCAGGTCGTCGCGCAGGCGGGGGATGCGTCCGCGCTGGTGACGTGGACGGTGCCGCCCGGCGATGGCGGCAGCCCGCTGCTCTACTACGTGGTGCGCTGCGTCCCCGAGTGCGGCGGCGCGCTGGTGAAGGTGCCGGACACGCAGGCCACGGTGCTGGGGCTGAACAACGGCTTCACCTACGTCTTCAAGGTCTCCGCGGTGAACGCCGTCGGCGAGGGGCAGGCCTCCGTGGAGACGGACCTGGTGACGCCGCGGGCGGGCATGAGCATCCCGAACCCCACGGTGCCGGGGCAGCCGCGCTCGGTGGTGCCCACCGCGGGCAACGGTCAGGCGTACGTGAGCTGGCTGGCGCCCGCGAGCTACGGCGGCCGGCCGCTGTCGTACTTCAAGGTGCAGGTGGAGCCGGGCGGCAGGGTGCAGCGGGTGGACGCGCCCGCGTCCGGCGCGCTCATCGAGAACCTGGACAACGGGACGGCGTACGCCTTCACCGTCTGCGCCGCGAACGAGGTGGGAGAGGGCCCCTGCTCGCACCCGACGGCCCAGGTGACGCCGCGCCCGGGCGGCGCTCCGGCAAGCTGGGTGATGGGCTACTGGGTGGGCTACCAGCGCGACCTGTACCCGGTGGAGTCGGTGGACATGTCGCTGCTCACGCACGTCGCCGTGGGCCGCATCCGTCCGCGCATCGACGGCACGCTCTACACCGACTTCGACGTGGACGCCGTGGAGGGCCCGAAGATGGCCCGGGCGCTGGCCGAGCGCGCGCACGCGGCGGGCAAGAAGGCCGTGCTGATGCTGGGCGGCATGGGCGAGTACGACGGCTTCAAGGGCGCGACGGAGACGCCGGAGAAGCGCCGCAACTTCGTGCGCAGCATCATCAACACCCTGCACGAGTTGCAGTTCGACGGCGTGGACGTGGACTGGGAGCCCATCCTCCTGCCGCAGGACAGCGCGCCGCTGCTGGCGCTGCTGGATGACCTGCGCGCCGCGGACGAGAACATCCTCCTCACGGTGCCGGTGGGCTGGGTGAACAGCAACTTCACGCTGGGCAAGGTGGACGCGGAGTTCCACCGGCAGCTCGCCGCCCGCGTCGACCAGATGAACGTCATGGCCTACAAGATGAGCGGCCACTGGGGACAGTGGGAGAGCTGGCACTCCAGCGCGCTCTTCGGGGAAACGTCCGGGCACCCCAGCTCCGTCGCCAGCTCCGTGCAGGCGTTCCTGGACGCGGGCGTGCCCCCGCAGCGCGTGGGCGTGGGCGTGGGCTTCTTCGGCACCTGCTGGAAGGGCATCACGGAGCCGGGCACCCCGCTGGACGGGCGCCCCGACATCGTGGAGGAGCAGAGCGACAACGCGATGAGCTACGCCAACATCCAGTCGCTCTACTACTCGCCGGAGGCCTACCGCTGGGACGACGCCGCCAAGGCCCCCTACCTCTCCTTCCCCACCGCGTACGGCCCGCAGGCCTGCAACTACATCTCCTACGAGGACGTCGCGTCCGTGTCGGAGAAGGGCCGCTGGGCGCGGGAGAAGGGCCTGGGCGGCAGCATCATCTGGACCATCAACCAGGGCCACATGCCCAGGACCCTGGCGGGGACGAAGGATCCGCTGATGCAGGCCGTGCACACGGCCTTCCTCAAGCCCTAGACGTAGCGGGACTCGAAGAGCTGGCGCAGCGACGGCTCGGTGCGCAGGAGGTCCAGCGTGAGGGCGGCGTGGCGGGGCACGTAGCCGTTGCCCACGAGCATGGTGACGTCCTTGCCCACGCCCTCCGCGCCCAGGGCCGCCGTGGTGAAGCTGGTGGCCATGGAGAAGAAGATGACGGTGCCGCCGTCCTTCACGGACAGCAGCGACGCCATCTCCGTGTTGCCCACGCTGGCGCAGTTGACCACCAGGTCGCAGAGCTGACCGTTCGTCGCCTTCGCCACCGCCTCCATCACGTCCACGCCCTGGGTGGCGTCGACCTTGAGGGCCTCGTCGCACAGGCCGATGGCGGACAGCGCGTCCAGCGCCTTCTGGGAGATGTCCAGCGCCAGCAGCCTGCCGCGGCTCTCCAGGCTGCGGCGGGCCTGCGCGAGGCACAGCGCGCCGCTCTTGCCCGCGCCCAGCACCGCCACCGTCATGCCCGGGCGCACGTGGCGCGCCACCAGCGCGGGCGCGCCGCACACGTCCAGCGCCGCCAGGGACAGCGTGTCCGGCATGTCCGCCGGGAGCTTCGCGTAGATGCCGCTGGCGAAGAGCAGCGCGTGGCCGCGGATGTCCACGCGGTCGATGTCCGCGTGCACCGCCTTCACCTCCTCGATGACGAGCGGCGTGAGCGTCAGGCTCACCAGCGTGGCGATGCGGTCGCCCGGCTGGAGCACGCCGTTGGCGGGGTGCTTGGGGCCCAGCTCCTTCACCCGGCCGATGAGCATCCCGCCGGAGCCGGTGACGGGGTTCTGCATCTTGCCGCGCTCGCGCACGATGTCCTGGATGCGGGACGCGATGCGCGCGGGGTCGCCGCCCACGTCGTCCTTGATCTGCTTGAAGGACGCGGCGTCGATGTTGAGGCTCTCCACGTCGATGAGCAGCTCCGCCTCGCGGCACGGCAGCGAGGGGTCCAGCTTGCGGGCGCGCTGCGGCAGCACGCCCTTCTCTCCGACGACGCGCGACAGTCCGTAGGTATCCATGGCGTCCCCCTTATCAGTCCCGCGCCAGGAGCGGCACCAGCACCGACAGCGACCGCTCGAAGCGGTACGACACGCCCGAGTGTCCGTCCTCGAACTCCTCGTGCGCCACGTCCACGCCGCCGGCCTTCAGGTCGTCCGCCACCATGCGCGTACCCCAGCGCAGGTTGAACTCGTCGCGCGTGCCGGCGTCCAGGTAGACCGTCTTCAGCTTGCGGAAGGAGTCCATGAACTTGGGCACGAAGCGCACGGGGTCGTGCACGAGCCACCGGTTCCACACGTCCAGGCGCAGCTTCGCGTTGTGCTGCTCGAAGGGCAGCTCCAGGTTGAGCGGCTCGCCCTTCTTGGGGGAGTAGGCCGCCGCCATGGCGAGGATGTTGATGACCGGGAAGTCGTCACCGCGCATCTTGGTGGCGCTCGCGCGCGCGCGCCGGGCCGGCCCCCCCCCCGC
>JAFADT010000648.1 GCA_023424585.1 Pseudomonadota bacterium | reverse complement strand
GGCGGAGGACGCGCGCCCGGCGGCATGGCACCCGGAGGCGGCGCACCCGGCGGACGCGCGCCCGGCGGCGCGGCGGCGGGCGGAGCACCAACCGGAGCGCTCGGAGCGGCGGTCTGGGGCAGCACGCGCGTCGCGGCGGACGCGGGCATCGTGTTGGACTTCTGGCCCACCAGGGCCTTCACCTTGTCCAGGAGGATCTGGCTCTCGAAGGGCTTGGTGATGTGGTCATCCGCCCGGGCGGCCTTCGCGCGGTTCTCGTCGAACGCCTCGAAGGTGCCGGCCAGCAGCAGCACCGGGATGCCCTGCGTGGCGGGGTCGCTCTTGAGGGCCTCGCAGACCTCGTAGCCGCTCTTGCCCGGCATCATCACGTCGGCGAGCACCACGTCCGGACGCAGCTCGCGCGTGCGGGAGATGGCGTCCAGCCCGTTGTCCACCGCGGTCACCTGGAAGTCTTCCGTCGCGAAGATCATCCCGATCACCTTGCGGATGGTGAGCGAGTCGTCGGCGATCAGCAGATTCTTGGGCATCGGCTCCGGCCTCGGGGGGCGCATACCCCCCTGAATTCGTTTGAGATTTCGGGCGAGCAAGCCTGCCTGCACGCCCTGTGTCAATCGGAGAAGCTTAGGATTCGCGCTTTGGGCCGATCAAGAAAACATGCGCTGCAGGTCCAGTAACATCACCGGATCCGGCAGCCCTGGCGCCCGGAATGTTCCGGGCAGCTCGGCCGGCTTGAATTTCTGCAGCACGCCAAGCACCCGGGTGGCCGCCAGCCCCACGTTCCGGCCTGACAGCTCCGTGAGGACGAACAGCTCCTCCGCCCGGGCCGGGGCCCCCAGGAGCGCTGGAACCGAACAGATGGGCCACAGCGCCTGCGCGTGCGGATAGACGCCCGCCACCGGCCCGCTTTGCACCGGCAGCACGCTGAAGGCCTCCCCCCGGGGCACCACCTGGGAGACGCAACCCAGCGGCACCCCGAAGAGCACCCCCTGCGACTCCAGCACCAGCGCCCGCTCCGGGGGCGCGTCCACCCAGTGCACAGGCCGGGGCTCCGGCGGGGTCGCCCGGGGGCCCGCCCGGTGCGGCAGCGCCTCCACGATGAGCTCCAGGTACAGCCGGTCCTTGTGCAGCACCGCGCCCCGGCTCAGGGGCGCCAGCGAGTCCGCCAGGCCCGGAGGCAGGAGGAAGAACGGATCCCTCGCGACGTCCGCGACCTCCACCACGGAGCGCACCCGCACCGCGAGCGTGGGGCTCACGTCGAGGACCACGACCATGCCCGGCACGTCCTCAGGCGGGCCGCCGAGCAGCGCGGAGAGGTCCTTCACCTCCAGTACGCCGCGCAGGCTGGCGCCGCGAGCGCCCGGCATCGCGACCTCGATGACGGAGGTGGCCTCCACCGCGTAGCGCGTCTCACCGGCCTCCACCAGCAGGCAGAGTCGCCGTCCGCTTTCAAAGGGCACGGAGCGGGACCCTAGCAGCGTTCCGGCGTTGGGTGCTAAGCCGTGAACAGTCATGGCGCGACTGCTCCTCGTCGACGACGAAAAGATCGCCCGCAACCTCTACGGCGACTACCTCACGGCCGCGGGACACCTGGTCACGGCCGTCCCTGGCGTGGCGGACGCGAAGGCCGCCCTCTCCGCGGAGCGGTTCGACGCGGTGGTGACCGACCTCATCCTCCCTGGCGGCGACGGCATGGAGGTCTTGCGCCACGTGCGCGAGCGCTACCCCGGCGTGGAGGTGGTGGTCATCACCGGCCTGGACAAGGTGGCCCCCGCGGTGCGCGCCATCAAGAGCGGCGCGGCGGAGTACCTCGTCAAGCCCGTGGCGCCCGAGGCCCTGGAGCACGCGCTGCGCCGCGCGCTCACCACGCGCGACCTGATGCGCGAGAACGCCTCCCTGCGCCAGCACGTCGCGCTCCTGGAGGCGGGCCAGCGCATCGCCACCACGCTCGACCGCGAGCGGCTGGCCAACGCCACCTCCGACGCGCTGGAGTCCATGGCCAACGCCTCCGCGGTGATGCTCCTGGAGCGAGACCCCAACGGCGCGGGCTTCCGCTCGCACGGCATGCGCGGGCTGCCGGTGGACCTGCACGAGGCGCTTGTCCCGCAGCTCATCGAGCGGCTCTCGGGCACGCGCGCGCCGCTGGCGCTCGACGGCCTGCAGGTGCCGTGGCCGCGCACCCTCTCCTTCCCCGCCGTGGACGGCGAGCTGGTGCTGGGCCACGCGGTGCTCTTCCACGACAGCGCGCCCGCCGAGCACCACGCGGAGACGGTGGGCTTTCTCGTGCGCAACTGGGCGCTGGCCCTGCGCAACCTGGGCCGCTTCGCCGCCGTGGAGGACCTGGCCTACGTCGACGACCTCACCCGCCTGTTCAACACGCGCTACCTGCACCTGGTGCTGGACCGCGAGGTGAACGAGGCCCTCCAGACGGAGCGGCCCTTCTCCCTGCTGTTCCTGGACCTGGACCGCTTCAAGGCCATCAACGACACGCACGGCCACCTGGTGGGCTCGCGCGTGCTGGTGGAGGCCGCGCGCGTGCTCAAGGGCTGCGTGCGCGACCCGGACGTGGTGGCGCGCTTCGGCGGCGACGAGTACGTGGTGCTCCTGCGCGGCACGGACTCGGGCGGAGCCCTCAAGGTCGCCGAGCGCATCCGCCGCACCATGGAGACCCACCAGTTCCTGGGGCGCGAGGGGCTGGCGCTCAAGCTCACCACCTGCATCGGCGTGGCCAGCTTCCCGGAGCACGCCCAGGACAAGGACCACCTGCTGGACCTGTCCGACCGGGCCATGTACCGGGGCAAGCGCGGCACCCGGAACGTCGTCTACATGGCGGCGCAGGACCTGGAGGCCACCCCGGCCGAGCGGCGGCAGAACCCGCCTCCTCAGGGCCAGGGCTGAAGCGCGGGCCCCGCGCTACTTGCGCAGGCTGCCCACGGTGAGGTGCTTGGGCAGGTCCACCTCCACGGGCTCGGCGCCCTCGCCCACCGCCTCCACCTCTTCGTGAGAGGCGCCGGTGGTGATGAGGCGGTACTTCTGCGACGCCTCGCGGTCGTGCTGGGCCTGGGCCGGATCCAACCGCGCGATGAGCTGCCAGAACAGGGCGGCGTGCTCGCGCTCCTCGTCCATGACGTGCCGGAGGATGGCCTTCGCCTCCTCGTTGTCCGTCGCGTCCAGGTGCGCGGCGTAGAGGTTGATGGCGTCCAGCTCCGCCTCGATGTTGAGCCGGATGGAGCGGGCCAGTTCGGAGTCCGTCAGCTTCCGGGGCACCAGCGAGTGGAACGGGTTCGTCTGCGGCATGAGGGGCCTCTGCGACAGGGAGGGTCCCCAGCAGGCGGGCGGGCACGGCGCGTCCCGTCGGGCCCGGCTGGAGGGCGCTCGCGAGCATCCGTGCGGCCGCGAGCGCGGTCAACCGAATCCCGCCGGGGGTGCGTTGCGCGTGAACACCCGCCTCCGCCATGCTCCCTCGCATGGAGACCCCCTCGCCGCTCACGCAGCTGCTCCAGGCCCTGGACGCGGGGGACTTGGAGAAGGCACGGCTCGCGGCCGTAGCGCTGCAACGCGCGAACGCCCACACCCACCAGGTGGCCGCGGAGGTCCTCCACGAGCTGCGCCAGCCGCTGCTGGGCGCCAAGGCCTACGCGCAGCTCCTGGCCGAGGAGGGTGGCGCCAGCGGCCCGCTGAAGCTGCTGCTCGCGCAGGTGGAGCGGATGGAGCAGATCGTCTCCGACTTCATCCGCCTGGCCAGCGAGCGGCCGGCCCCGCAGCAGCGGCTGTCCCTGGCCGCGCCCATCTGGGCGGCGGCGAAGGTGTTCAGCGTCAACCCGGACTCGGCGCGCATCTCGCTGGAGGTGGAGGCCCCCGAGGACCTCACCGTCCAGGGCAACGCGCGGCTCATCGAGCAGCTCACGCTCAACCTGCTCAACAACGCGCGCGACGCCATGTCCGGCCGGGGGCGCGTGAAGGTGACGCTCGCGCGCGAGGGCGCGTCCGCGGCCCTCTACGTGTCCGACTGGGGACCGGGCATCCCGGACGACCTGCGCACGCGCATCTTCGAGCCCTACGTCTCCGCCAGCAAGCGCGGCACGGGCCTGGGGCTCGCCGTCTGCCGGCGCATCGCGCAGGAGCACCAGGCGCAGATCGCCCTGGTGCCGCCCACGACGCTGCGCGAGGTGCCGCCCCCCGCCACGGTGTTCCGCGTGCTCTTCCCGCCCACGGACGCGCCGCGCCCGCCGCGCAAGCGCCTGCTGGTGGTGGACGACGAGGCCATCATCCGGATGGTCTTCAAGGACCTGATGGACAAGGAGTGCGAGGTCATCGAAGCGGCCACGGGCGAGGCCGCGCTGGAGCTCCTCCGCGCGTCGCGCGTGGACCTCATCATCACGGACAAGAACCTGCCCGGGCTGTCCGGCCTGGAGCTGGCCCAGCACGCGCGCAAGCTGGACCCCACCTCGCGCGTCATCCTGATGACGGGCTACCCCTCGCTGGTGACGACGCAGCAGGCCCTGCAACTGGGCGTGGTGGACTACCTGCTCAAGCCCTTCGACGACATCCGCCAGGTGCGCGCGCTCCTGCGTCAGGCGCTCTACACGCCGGCCGCGCCGCCCGCCCCGGTCACGGTCGCCGCCGGGCGCCGGGTGGACGTGCTGGAGGACAACCCGGCCACCGCGCGGCTCATCTCGGAGGCGCTGGGCCAGCTGGGCCTGGAGGCGCGCATCGTCTCCGGCCCGGAGGCGCCCACGCTGGAGCCGCCCGTGGGCGTGGTGGTGTCGTGGGACTTCGCGCCGGCCTACGGCAAGAAGGCGCTGGAGCTGGCGCGGGGCATGAGCCAGGGCGCGCCCTTCGTCGTCCTGGCCGAGCACCTCACCATGGAGACCGCGCTGGCGTCGCTGCGCGCCGGGGCCGCCGCGTGCCTGCCCAAGCTGCTCTCCGACACCGCGGCGCTCAGCCGCGAGCTGGCCCTGGCCTTCAAGAAGCCCGCGCCCTGAAAAGACTCCGGCCCCGGGCGCCCCGCGTCGCGCGGAGCCCACCGGGGCCGGAAACCCTACGGCGCTACGGAGCCTTCAGCGCGGCTCAGTAGTCCATGTCGTCGCCGCCGTACTCCGGCATGGCGCCGCCAGCCGCGCCCTTGGCCTTCTTCTTCGGGCGCTCGGCGATCATCGCCTCGGTGGTGAGCAGCAGGGACGCCACGGAGGCGGCGTTCTGCAGCGCGGTGCGCTCGACCTTCGTCGGGTCGATGACGCCGGCCTTCTCCAGGTCCTCGTAGACCTCCGTGCGCGCGTTGAAGCCGAACGCGCCCGTGCCTTCCCTTACCTTGTTGATGACGACGGCGCCCTCGATGCCGGCGTTGCTGGAGATCTTGCGCAGCGGCTCCTGCAGCGCCTTGCGGATGATCTCCACGCCGAAGTCCTGCTCGCCGCCCAGCTTCAGCGTCTCCAGGGCCTTGAGGCTGCGGATGTAGGCCACGCCGCCGCCCGGGACGATGCCCTCCTCGACGGCCGCGCGGGTCGCGTGCAGCGCGTCCTCCACGCGGGCCTTCTTCTCCTTCATCTCCACCTCGGTCGCCGCGCCGACGTTGATGACCGCCACGCCGCCCACGAGCTTCGCCATGCGCTCCTGGAGCTTCTCGCGGTCGTAGTCGCTGGTGACCGTCTCGATCTGCGTGCGGATGAGCTTGATGCGGCCCTCGATGTCCGCCTTCTGGCCGGCACCGTCCACGATGGTGGTGTTGTCCTTGTCCACCGTGACGCGCTTGGCGCGGCCCAGGTCGTTGAGGGTCAGGTTCTCGTACTTGTGACCCAGCTCCTCGCTCACCACCATGCCGCCCGTCAGCGTGGCGATGTCCTTGAGCATCTCCTTGCGGCGGTCGCCGAAGCCCGGCGCCTTCACCGCGGCCACGTTCAGCACGCCGCGGATCTTGTTCACCACCAGGGTGGCCAGGGCCTCGCCCTCGATGTCGTCCGCGATGATGAGCAGCGGCTTGCCCGCGCGCGCCACCTGCTCCAGCAGGGGGATCATGTCCTGCATCGACGAGACCTTCTTCTCGCTGATGAGCAGGTAGGGGTCGTCCAGGACGACCTCCATGCGGTCGCGGTTCGTGACGAAGTACGGCGACACGTAGCCGCGGTCGAACTGCATGCCCTCCACCACGTCGAGCGTCGTCTCCAGGCCCTTGGCCTCCTCGACGGTGATGACGCCCTCCTTGCCCACCTTCTCCATCGCGTCCGCGATGATCTTGCCGATGGTCTCGTCGCCGTTGGCGGAGATGGTGCCCACCTGCGCGATGGACTGCTTGTCGGACGTGGGCTTGGAGAGCTTCTTCAGCTCCGCCACCACCACCTCCACCGCCTTGTCGATGCCGCGCTTGAGGTCCATGGGGCTGTGGCCGGCGGCCACCAGCTTCAGGCCCTCCTCATAGATGGCGCGCGCGAGCACGGTCGCCGTGGTGGTGCCGTCGCCGGCCTTGTCGGAGGTCTTCGACGCGACCTCCTTCACCATCTGCGCGCCCATGTTCTCGAAGCGGTTCTCGAGATCGATCTCCTTGGCGACGGTGACGCCGTCCTTGGTGATGGTGGGCGAGCCGAAGCTCTTCTCGATGACCACGTTGCGGCCCTTGGGGCCGAGCGTCACCGCGACCGCGTCCGCCAGGACCCGGACGCCGCGCAGGATGGAGTCGCGCGCGGACTGATGGAAGAAGATTTCCTTGGCTGCCATCGTAACCTCCGAAAATACTTGGGGAATTTCTACGAATGGGGATGGCCGTTAGCACTCGGCCATGTCGAGCGCCAACATAAGGGCCGCGTCGACGATGTCAACGGAAAGGGGCAGGCGTGTGGGCCTGAGGACGCCTCCCGGCCCGCCCGGGTGGGGGGCCCGGCGACCTGGGAGGGGCCCTACTCCGCGAAGCGCACGAGGTTGAGCAACTGCCCCATGTCCAACGGCTTCTGCAGGGTGATGGCGACGCCCTTGCGCAGGCCCCTGTCGGAGATGTTGGCGTCCGTGCTGGCGGTCATCATCAGGACGGAGATGTTCTGGAAGCGGGGGTCCGCCTTCAGCATCTCCGTGAAGTGGATGCCATCCAGGTGGGGCATCAGGTAGTCGGTGATGACCAGCCCCACGGGGTGACGCTCCATGATGTCCAGGGCCTGGAGCGCGTCCGACGCCGAGAACACGGTGTAGCCATGCATCTCCAGGTAGCGAGAGAGCATGGTGCACAGCTCGTAATCGTCGTCGACGACCAGGATGTTCACGGAGGTTCGGGCCGAAACGGGGCGCTGGAAGGTAACAGCGACGCCGGTCGTTGACAACGCGAAGGGCGGCTTCTTAGCTGCCTGCCCGTATGGCGAAGCGCATGGCCAAGCAAGGGGAGCCACGGGGCGTGGACGCACGGCTGGAGGGGGTGGCGGACGCCTTCGAGGCGCGGGACTTCGAGGCCGCGCTCGCCCGCGTGGATGCCCTGTTGCGGGACGTCCCGGATTCACCAGAAGCCCTGCACTACCGGGCCGCCGCGCTGGTGGAGGTGGGCCGCCTGGAGGACGCGGGCAGGGCCTACGGCGCCGCCCTGAAGGTCGCCCCGGAAGACCTGGAGATCCTCTTCAGCGCGGCGGAGTTCCTCGTCTGTCGCACGGGCGAGGACCGCGAGGCGGTGGAGGAAGGGCTGGAGTGGTGCGGCCGCGGTCGGAAGCTGGCGCAGAAGGCGGACGACGTGGAGCTGGTCTACGAGTTCCTCCTGCTGGAGGGCATGGGGCTCAACCAGCTGGGGGAATGCGAGTCCGCGCTCAAGGTGCTCGACCAGGCGCTGGCGCACATGCCGCGCTCGCCGGACGCCCAGCTGGAGCGGGGCATCGCCCTGTTCGAGCTGTGCCGCTTCGCGCCCGCGCAGGAGGCCTTCGAGCGGGTGCTGAAGGACGCGCCGGACGAGGCGTGGGCGCACCACTACCTGGGGCTCATCGCGGAGCGGCGCGGGGACGCGAGGGAGTCGAAGAAGCGCTTCGCGCGGGCGCAGGCGCTGGCGCCGGAGGAGCTGCCGCCGCCGGTGGCGCTGGAGGAGGCGGCGTTCGACCGCGCGGTGGAGGACGCGATGGGCGCCCTGCCCTCGCAGGTGAAGCAGTACATGGACAACGTGACGCTGGCGGTGGAGGACCTGCCGTCGGACGAGGACCTCCTGGGTCAGCAGCCGCCGCTGTCGCCGTGCATCCTAGGGGTGTTCCGGGGCACGCCGGTCGGCGAGCGCAGCGTGATGGACGCGGCGGATCACTTCCCGCCCTCCATCGTGCTGTACCAGAAGAACCTGGAGCGCTTCGCGCGCACGCGTGAGGAGCTCATCGAGCAGATTGGCATCACGGTGATGCACGAGGTCGGTCACCTGATGGGTCTGGATGAAGACGACCTGTGGGAGCGGGGGCTGGACTAGCGCCGCCCTCCCCTGCCCTGATGCGCGCCATGCAAGCATGGACGAGGCTGGGGCTGATGGCGGTGCTGGGCCTGACGGGCTGCACGGGCGACGAGGACGAGGACCCGCGCGTGTGTCCGCAGGTGGTGGTGTTCGCGCGCTCGGACAGCGGGACGTGTCAGTCCTACCCGACGCCGTGCGACGTGCCGCAGGGGTACGTCGAGTGCTGTGGCGGGCTCTTCGGCGGCTGCACGGCGGGCGTGTCCGGGACGAGCTGCGTGGATGATCCGAGCGACACGTGCGACCCCGGGCGCAGCGCGGACTGCCCGGGCATCTGCCAGTAGGCGCCGCGGCTCAGGCGGCGCGCGAGCCCTTGTCCTCGAAGTAGGCGCGGCGGGCGCGGGCGCAGGTGGGGCACTGCCACTGCACCAGGGTGAGGTGGCGCTCGCCCAGGACGACGGCCTCGTGGCGGAGCGAGTCGCGTGGGGCTGCGCTGCTGGCCCCGCAAGCGCAGCGCAGCCGGCCCAGCGTGGAGAGCAGCTCCTGGGGGCTGGAGATGGGGATGGCGGACCCGGCGCTGTCGCCCTGGTGGTCCGCGTCGAACTTGCGCGCGAAGGCGCGGCGCCGGCCCCACGCGCGCCCCTTGCGCCAGAGCCCCACCGGGCCGCCCTGCGCGATGACGAACCACAGCACGAGGCACGTCGCGAGGACGCCCAGGAGGATGGCGCCCGCCTCGCCGGACGGGCCGGACGAGGCATGGCGGCGGTCGGCACGGCTCCGGAGCTGGATGTAGTAGCCGCGCTGGTCCTCGGTGGCGCGCACGGCCTTGACGAACTCGGCGATGCGCTCGGGCGGGACCGAGTCCGCGGTGCTGCGGTAGGTGTAGTCGAGCAGCAGCGTCTTGCCTTCGGAGCGGGTGTCGGCCTCGAAGCGGAAGGCCGGGCCCTCCACGACCTCGTCCTCGGTCTTGACCAGGGGCAGGTCGCGGCCCTTCAGCGTGATGCGGTGGCGGGCGAAGACGGGGTGCTCCACCTCCAGCGGGAAGGCGCGGTGGGAGTAGCTCGGCTCGGCGAGGTACTGGCGCAGGGCGTGCGCGCGGAACTCCCGACGACCGTCCGAGGACCAGAAGTCCTCGATGCGGTAGTGCTCGCGCAGGACGAGCACGTTCTTCACGGCGTCGTCGTCCACCGTCATGGGCTTCGCGATGGAGAGCTTCGCGTCCGTCTTCGCGTAGAAGTTGAAGTAGTAGCGGGACACCTCGGACAGGGACGTGCGCGCGAGCGCGCGGCGCATGGAGTTGGCGGACTCCCCCGTGCGCGTGGTGACGACGTCGAGGGTCGCGGCCCCGTCGCGGTCCATCGCGACGTAGGTCTCGTCCACGAAGACGGAGGGCTCCGCCAGCGTGGGCGCGGGGATGACGGAGAGCGCCGTGGTGCCGGGGGTGACGAGGAGGGCCCGGCCGTAGGAGGGCGGCGCGTAGCTGTCGAGCCCGCCGCGCTCCAGCGTCGCCGTGGGATCCACCCACAGCTCGCGGCCGGCCAGGGTGGCGTGGACGATGGCGTGGTTGAACGCGGTGGCGGTGGGGCGCATGCCATCCAGCAGCTGCGTGAGCTCCGTGTTCACGAGCGCCGGCTGCGCGTCGATGCCCAGGCCCTTGAGGAGCGACACCAGCAGGAGCGACTTGTCCTTGCAGTCGCCGAAGCGGCGCTGGAGGACCTCATCGGGAGGATGGGGCTGGTGGGAGTTGGGGCCCATCTCGATGCCCAGGTAGCGCACCTCGTCCTGGACGAAGCGGAGCGCGGCGAGGAAGCGCGCCTCCGGGGTGGGCTCCTTCGAGAGCCGGAGGACCTCCTGCTCCAGCGCCTTCGAGCGCTGGGGCACCTGGAACAGCGTGGAGGCCCAGCGCGCGACATCGTTCCAGTCCTTGTACTCGCTGAACTGGATCCACGGGTAGACGGGCTGCCAGCCGGGGACGTTGTCCTCGTGGCGGACGGCGGGCACGTGGCGGCG
>JAFADT010000606.1 GCA_023424585.1 Pseudomonadota bacterium | reverse complement strand
CCCCGCGCCCGCGCCCGGTGGCCCCGCCGGTGGACGACGAGGACTCCGGCGAGCGCCGTCCGTCGCGCTCCAGCGCCCCCGCGCTGCCGGAGCCGGCGAAGCCCCGGGGCGGCAGCGTGCGCACGCTGGTCTCGGTGGGCCTGGTCGTGGGCCTGCTCGCGCTGGTCGTGCTCTTCCGCGAGCCCATCATGCTGGCGCTCACGTCCAAGGCCGCGGATGCGCAGGGCGTGTGGCTGACGGTGAACACCAACCAGCCGGTGAAGGTGTCCGTGCGGCACACGGAGCGCTGCAACAGCCCGGAGCCGGTGACGTTCCTGGGGACCGCGCCGCTCACGCGCGTGCAGGGCGCCCACCTGCAGGACACGCTCATCCTGGAGAACGACGCCCAGGGGATCTACCTGGAGGACTCAGAGGAGCTCGCGTTCGGCCAGCCCGGTGAGCTGAAGACCTTCGAGCGCAGCTTCAAGGAGGGCACCCTCAAGCTGAAGATCACCCCCAGGTCGATGGCGTCGGGGCTCACGGTGTACCGGAACAACCAGATGATGGGCAGCGCCGGCACGACGCTCAAGCTGATGGAGGGCAAGCAGCGCCTGGAGCTGCGCGGCAAGCAGCTCAAGGAGCCCGTCGCCTTCGAGGCCACCATCAAGCCCGACGAGACGACGGACCTGCCCCTCGACCTGGCCTCCGCGCTCTAGTAGCGCGGCAGGGAAGGGTCCACGGTGCGCGAGTACAGGTCGATGCCGCCCTGGAGCGACACGGCGTCCAGGCCCCGGTCGATGAGGTACGCGGCGCCGTCCAGGCTGCGCACCCCGTGGTGGCAGTAGACGACCACGGGGCGGCCCCGGAGGGCGTCCAACTGCGCGTGGAAGTCCTCCAGCTCCGGCAGGGGCATCAGCACCGAGCCGGGCAGGGCCACCCACTCGTGCTCGTGCGGGAAGCGCACGTCCACCAGCACGGGGCGCGCTTCGGGGGGGCCGACCAGGCGTCGGGCCAGCTCGGCGGGGGTGATTTCAGGGATGGGCATGGGGGTTATCTTCTGTTGAGCCGGGAAGGGGCCCGTCAGGTCCCTTGGCTTTTCGGGCGCCGGGGCGTTATGAGGCGCCGTCCACGAGGAGAGTGAAGCACATGGATACTTCTACCGCCGTCGCCGGCTCCACGCCGGACTCCCAGCCCGCCACCTCCGCGCCCGTCGTCCTGACGGCCGCCGCCATCGCCCAGGTGAAGACGGTCATCCAGGCCCAGGGCTTCCAGGGCTATTTCTTCTCCATCCGCGTGGTGCCCTCCGGCTGCAGCGGCCTGGGCTACGACCTGAACCTCGTCAAGGAGACGAAGGCGGGCGACCAGACGTGGGAGCAGGATGGCGTGACCATCGCCACGGACGCGCTGAGCGCCCAGTACCTCACGGGCACGCACATCGACTACGTCACCAGCATCACCGGCGCGGGCTTCAAGTTCGAGAACCCGAACGCCAAGTCGTCCTGCGGCTGCGGCACGTCGTTCACCACCTGAGCCGCCGTCCCCACGGCGCGGGGAAGGAGGGCCGGGATGGGACGCCGGACAGGCGTGCCCCCGGCCCTTCGTGCGTCCAGCCCTCAGGCGCCGGCCACGGGCTTCATCACCTTCATCCAGTTCTGCTCACCCTGGCCGCGGTTGCGGCGCTGGGCGCGGCGGGCCTCGGCCTCCTGGAAGGCCTGGCGCTCCGCTTCCGACTCCAGCAGCAGCGGCGGCACGGGCACGCCCTTGCCGTCCTGGCCCTGCGCCACGAAGGTGAGCAGCGCGCTGGTGGTGAGGTGCCGCTCACCGGTGAGCGGGTTCTCCGCGTGCACGGTGACGCCCACCTCCAGCGAGGTGCGGAACGCCGCGAGCACGCGCGAGTGGAGGAGGGCAATCCAGCCCACGCGGATGGGGGCGTGGAAGTGCAGGTCGTCCATGGACGCCGTCACGACGACCTGACGGCAGTGGCGCTGGGCGGCCACGGCGCCGCAGATGTCGATCCACTGCATCACCTTCCCGCCGAACGCGGCGTTCAGGTTGTTGGCGTCCGGAGGGAGGATGAGCTGCGTCATCACCACTTCGGAGTCGCGCGGGCTCTTCGGGCTGAGGTCGTGCATGGCGCGCCCGAGCGTCGCACGAAACGCCGCCGCGTCAGGCGAGGAATGCGGAGACGCGGTCCATGAACTCCTCGCGCCCCGGGCCCCGGCGGATGTCCTGCGTCGTCACGTCCACCACCAGGCACTCCACGCCGTACTTCTCCTGGAGCACCTGGGGGAAGCCCGCGTAGTAGCCGTTGAGGCCCTTGAGGAACTGCCGCCCGATGCCCTTCTCCTCCGCCCGTCCGCGCGTGCGGATGCGCTGGAGCAGCACGTCCTCGGAGGGCACGTCGAAGCAGATGACCTTGTCCGGCCGCACGATGTGGCGCGACAGCCGCTGGAAGTACTCGTAGTACAGGTCCAGCTCCGCGTTCGTCATGTGCCCCAGGCCGTGCAGGTACTTGGCGAAGATCTCGGGGTCCTCGTAGAGCGTGCGGTCCTGCACGCAGCTCTTCCGGACGGAGTGGATGAGCTCGTGGTGCTCCACGCGCCGGATGAGGAACTCCAGCTGCAGCGTGAACGACCACCGCGACATGTCCCCGTAGTAGTCACGCAGGAAGCGGTTGTCGATGACGGGCTCGTCGAAGAGCTCGAAGCCGAAGCCCTGGCTGATGAGCTTCGCGGCCGTCGTCTTGCCCGCGCCGATGTTGCCCGCGAGCGCCACGAAGCGCTTGGCGCGCGGCACCTTCACCTTGACGGTGTTGCGGGCGGAGGGCTTCGTTTCGGACTCGGCCGGGGGCGGCGCCTTGGAGGAGGGCGGCTCGGTGCGGGACGTGGCCGGACGCGCGCGGGCGGTGGAGCGGGGCATGGAGCCCGAAGGCTTAACCCGGCTTTCCCAGGGCGTCCATTCGCTGGCGGAGCAGGTCCGGCCGGTCGGTCATGATGCCGCCGATGCCCTCCTGGAGGAGCCGGTCCATCTCCGCCGGATCATCCACGGTCCAGACGTTGATCCACTTGCCGCGCTCGGCCGCGGCCTTCAGCAGCGCGTCGTCCACCAGCCGCACCTCGCCGAAGTACAGCGGCATGTCGAGCACGCTGAAGCGCGCGTCCTCCGGTGGCGCCTCGCCCGCCTTGAGCGCCAGGACGAACGCGGCCAGCGCGTCGCGCGGGTAGAAGTGGCACGCGTCCGGCAGTTGCTCGAAGAGCCGCTCCGCGATGACGTCCTGCTCGCTGCCCAGGCACACGCGGCCCAGGGCCCCTTCCTCGGTGAGCAGGCGGGCGAGCACCGCTTCCGCGCCCGGCACATCCGGCTTGAGCTCCACGTTGAGGCGCAGGGACGGGAAGGCGCGCAGCACCTCGCGCAGCGTGGGCAGCCGCACCCCCTGGCCGCGGAAGGGGAAGGTGCGGCCCTCGTCCGGCGTGAAGCGGTAGCCCGCGTCCAGCTCGCGCAGCTGGGCCAGCGTGAGCGCCGCGAGCGGACCTTCCCCATCGGTGCAGCGCTCCAGCGTGTCGTCGTGCGCGACGATGACCTCGCCATCGCGCGACAGGTGCACGTCCAGTTCCAGCATGTCCGTGCGGTGAGTGTGGACGGCGCGCTGGAAGGCCTCCAGGGTGTTCTCCGGTGCGAGCAGCGCTCCGCCGCGGTGCGCGATGTGGAGCGTGGGCTTCAGCCCGTTACGAAACATGTCGCGCGGCAGCATGATCCACCTATTCCTGAATTGACGATGATGTCACGAACGGGGGGCCGGTCCGTTCCTTGCCGGCCCCGTGGAGCCGCCGGTATAAGGGCCCGAATCCTCAGCCCGACCGGCGTCGGACTTCAACCACCTCGGCGCCCTTCACCCCCCGGAGAATTTCAAATGGAACTGCGCACGAAGCTGGGCGCTGCGGCCCTCCTGGCTGCCGCGGCGATGGCCACCGCGGCCGGCTGTGGCGGCCGTGATGACGATCCCAATCCCACCCCCGACGCCGGCTGTACGGGCGTCTGCAGCACCGACGCCGGCACGGACGCGGGCACGAACAGCGACGCGGGCAGCGACGCGGGCACGAACACGGATGGTGGCTCCGACGCGGGCGCGGGCGGTCAGATCGCCGCGGTGCGCAAGCTGTCGTTCGGCACCAAGGCGACGCTGCACGACGTGATCGTCACCGACGTGGACTACGAGAAGCTGGGCACCGACGGGAAGCAGTGGCGCTCGTTCTTCTGGGTGACGGACCCGGCCTTCCCGAAGGAGGGCCTCTACATCAGCAAGTTCTATGACGACCTGCCGGACACGTACCGCCCGCAGCCGGGCAACACGGTCGACATCGAGGGCTACTTCGGCACCGAGCCGAACTACCAGCCGTTCAGCGGCCGCCGCCACCACCTGGTGAACGACTACCGCAACGGGAAGACGCTCAACATCACCGTGAAGTCCGACGCGGGCGTGGAGGCCCGGCCGCCGGCCAACGAGGTGACGGTGGAGGACCTGCAGGCGTCGCTCGCGGCGGCCCAGAGCACTGCGTCCTTCCTGGGCACGCGCATCCACCTGGCGGGTCCGCTCACCCTGACCAACCCGCAGCCCGTCCAGTTCCAGCGCCTGGACAGCGAGGACGCGGGCACCATCTACTACGGCTTCGAGGTCACCGGCGGCATCCTCGTCTACCACGACAAGACGCGCTCCCGGAACCTGAGCGATGGCGGTACGGTCGTCGGTTGTGACTACCAGAAGGCCGCGCTGGATGGTGGCGCGGTGACGTTCCCGAACGGCATCAGCGGCGTCTGGGACACCTACACCTTCGCGCCCTGCACCAACGGCAGCTCGGACATCACCGGCTGCGGCAACAACAGCTCCGACAGCGGCGTGCCGGGCACCGACAAGCGCTACACCTACACCATCATCCCGCAGGGTTGCGAAGACCTGCCGGGCGAGGTGGACGGCGCGGCCTTCCCGTAATCCGCCGTCACCCGACGTCTTCCCCGACCGCCTCCCAGGGGCCCTGCGCCCCTGGGGGGCGGCCGTGTTTCAGGGGCTGGAAAGTTCGCGTGCCCCGCCGGGCCTGCCTAGAGTCCGGCGCCGGGCGGGTCGGACGGCTCCCCCCGGGCCTGGAATGCAGGTAGGCTCCGGACCCGCTTCAAAGTTCCACCCGCGGTCCACACCTTCCAAGTCCTTGAGCTCGCCCCAGACGGCTACCCCGTTCGGCAAATACCTGCTCATCAAGCGCCTCGCGCTGGGCGGGATGGCGGAGCTTTTCCTGGCGCACAAGCCGCCGGCCCCCACGCTGGTGGTCATCAAGCGGATCCTCCCGTACCTCTCCGAGGAGCCGGAGTTCGTCCAGATGTTCCTGGACGAGGCGCGCATCGCCGCCCAGCTCCACCACCCCAACATCGTGCAGGTGCACGAGCTGGGGAAGGAGGGGGACAACATCTTCATCTGCATGGAGTACGTGGAGGGCGTGGACCTGCGCCGCGTGCTCGCGGAGGAGTTCAAGTTCGGCGCCTCCATGCCGTATGGCGTCGCGGCGAAGATCTGCGCGGCCATCGCCGCGGGCCTGGACCACGCGCACTTCAGCCGGGGCGTGGATGGGCGTCCCCTGGAGCTGATCCACCGGGACGTCTCTCCGCAGAACGTGATGATCTCCTACGACGGGCGCGTGAAGCTCGTCGACTTCGGCATCGCCAAGGCCGGCGCGTTCATGGAGCGCAGCAAGCCGGGCGTCATCAAGGGGAAGTTCCTCTACCTGTCGCCGGAGCAGATCCTCCAGGAGCGGTTGGACCACCGGGCGGACATCTACGCGCTGGGGGTGATGCTGTACGAAATCACCACCGGCAAGCAGCCCTTCCACCGCCCCACCACGGAGGGCATCCTCTACGCCATCCGCTACGAGGAGCCGTCCCCGCCGCACCTGGTGCGTCCGGACTACCCGGAGGCGCTGTCGCGCATCGTGATGCGGTGCCTGGTGAAGGACCGCACCCAGCGCTACCAGCGGGCCTCGGACGTGCGCGACGACCTGCAGGCGTTCCTCGCGTCGGGCGTGCTCAAGCAGAGCCTGGACGTGGCGCAGTACATCGCGCGGCTGCTGGGGGAGAAGGAGGAGCGCACCGTGCTCCACATCCC
>JAFADT010000605.1 GCA_023424585.1 Pseudomonadota bacterium | reverse complement strand
CCACGCTCACCGTGCCGGCGGGGTGGGCGGCGCACGCCACCGGGACGCCCATGGGGGCGGTGCCGGAGCGCGACGGCCGGGTGCGCTACAGCTTCGCGGCGGCGGCGGTGCGCGACTTCCCGGTGCTGGTGACGCGCGGCTACCAGTCCGCCACGGCCACGGTGAGCGGCGTCACGGTGGAGAGCCACTTCGCGGCGCAGGACGCGGCGGTGGGCAAGCGCGTGCTCAAGTACGCGTCGCAGGCCCTGACGGAGTTCGAGAAGCGGCTGGGCCCCTTGCCCTACACCCACTTCCGCGTGGTGCAGGCGCCCCTGAGCGGCGGCGCGGGCGGCATGGAGTTCCCCGGGCTGGTGACGGTGGGCACGTCCCTCTACCGCGCGAAGCAGGACCCGCTGTCGATGCTGGTGGGCATGCCCGGCATGGAGGCCTTCCAGGAGATGCTGGACGCGCAGGGCGCGGGCATGCTGGCGCAGGTGGGCGCCCAGGTGGGCGCGTCGCTGGAGCGCACGCTGGAGTTCACCGTGGCGCACGAGGTGGCGCACCAGTACTTCGCGGGGCTCGTGGGCTCGGACCCCATCCACGATCCGGTGGTGGACGAGTCCCTGGCCCAGTACGCGGCGCTCCTCTACATGGAGTGGGTCCACGGCCCGGAGGCCGCCGAGTCCTTGCGCAACGAAGCCCTGGTGATGCCCTACCAGTTCTTCCGGATGGCGGGCGGCAGCGACGGCCGCGCGGACCGGCCCACGGGTGACTTCGACGGCGGCGAGCTGGAGTACGGCGCGCTCGTGTACGGCAAGGCGCCGCTGCTGCACCACGCGTCGCGCAAGCTCGTGGGGGACAGCGCCTTCTTCAAGGCCCTGCGCGCCTACGTGGACACGTACCGCTTCAAGTGGGCGTGCAAGGCGTGCTTCACGCAGGAGCTGGCGAAGGCGAGCCCCGCGAACGCGAAGGCGCTCACGCAGCTGCGCACGCGCTGGTGGGAGGAGGCCCACGGCGACGAGGACCTGGGCGCGGCGGACCTCCAGGGGCTGATGGAGGCCATGGGCGGCGGCCTGGGCGGCGTGAAGCTGGATGCCCAGACGCAGCAGCTCCTGGAGCAGCTGCTGCCCCAGCTCATGGGGCAGTAGGGCGGGGCCGCTTCAGTCGAACAGCGCCTGCACGAACTCGCGCGGCTCGAAGCGGCGCAGGTCGGCGATCTTCTCGCCCACGCCCACCCAGACCACGGGCAGCTTCAGCTCGTCGCAGATGCCGATGATGACGCCGCCCTTGGCGGTGCCGTCCAGCTTGGTGAGCGCGATGGCGGTGACGCCCACGGCCTCGTGGAACTGCTTGGCCTGCTGGATGGCGTTCTGCCCGTTGGTGGAGTCCAGCACGAGCAGCACCTCGTGGGGGGCGCCTGGCAGCGCCTTGTCCATCACGCGCTTGACCTTCTTGAGCTCCTCCATGAGCGGGGCCTTGGTGTGCAGCCGGCCCGCGGTGTCCGCGATGATGACGTCCGCGCCCTCCGTCTGGGCCTTCTTCACCGCCTCGAAGATGACGGCGCTCGGGTCGCCGTTCTCCGGGCCCTTCACCAGCTGGGCGCCCGCGCGCTCGGCCCACACGTCCAGTTGCTCCGTGGCGGCGGCGCGGAAGGTGTCGCCCGCGGCGAGCACCACCTTCTTGCCCTCGCCGGTGAGCTTCGCGGACAGCTTGCCGATGGTCGTCGTCTTGCCGGCGCCGTTGACGCCCACCACCATCACCACGTGCGGCGGGCCTCCGCCTTCCAGCGAGCGGGGCACGGGCAGGTCCACCATGCGCGCCACCTCGTCGCGGATGGCGCCCTTGATGCGCTCCGGGTCCTTCAGCTCCGCGCGCTTGAGCTTGTCGCGCGCCACCTCCACCAGGTGGTCCGCGGTCCGCACGCCGATGTCGGCGGTGAAGAGGATCTCCTCCAGCTCCGACAGGACGGACTCGTCCATGGTGCGCTGGCCACCGAAGAGGCCGTTGAGCCGCGCCATGAAGCCCTGGTTCTTCGTGCGGTCCAGGCCCTGCGCCAGCGTGCGGCCGCCCTCGGCCTCCACCTTGGCGCGCGCCGCGGCGGCCTCCGCCTGACGGGCGGCCTCCGCCTGGGCGGCCTCCTGCGCGATGGCCTCCTCGCGCAGGCGCACCGCCTCGGCCTGCTCCCGCTTGCGGCGCTCGCGAGTCTCTTCGTCGAGGGCCTTCTTGGCGCGGTACTCGACGCGCTTGGCCTCCTCCTCGCGCTCCTTGAGGGCGCGGACCTCCGCCTCCAGCCGGGCCTTCTCCGCCGCGTCCTTCGCGTCGTGGGCGGCGAACGAGGCCGTCTCGCGCAGGCGGCGCAGCTCGTCCATGCGGGCGTGGGCGTCATCCAGCTCCTGGCGTCGGGCGAGCTCCGCCTCGTTGGGCGGCAGCTCCACGCGCAGCTCGGGGCGCTCCTCGGGCAGTTGGGGCACCTCGGCTTCGGGCTTCCCGGGGGCTTCCGGCGCGCGCTTCCTGCCGAAGAGCTTCCGGGCCGCGACGAGCGCCAGGACGACGAAGACGGCCGCACCGCCAATGCCGACGAGCTCGCCGCCGGTGAGGCCGGTGTCCGGCGGGGTGCCCGTGCCCGGCTGCGTCGTCCCGCCGCCGGGGGAGGGGGCGGGGGAGGGGGCGGGGGGCACCTGCGCCAGGAGCGCGTCGAGGGGGTTCGGGGTCTTCATCGCCGCTCCGCATACACCAACGCGCAGTTGGATGCAGCGCCCGTGGCCGGGTAGAACGGCCCTCCGTCATGCGCCTTCCGCCCCTGAACGTCCTGTTGACCGCCACCGTCCTGCTGGGGAGTGCCAGCGCCTGCATCGTGGAGGCCCCCGGCGGGGCCAGCGACCAGGAGCGCCGCGCGGCCACCGTCGCCCAGGTGCCGCCGCTGTCCATCCGCAGCGGCGCCAACCTGGGCGGCAAGGTGGAGGTGGTGGGCGCGTCGGTGCAGCCGGGACGCATCCCCGTGGGAGACCAGGGTCGCGTCACCGTCTTCTTCAAGGTGCTCCAGCCGATTGAGGAGGACTACCTCGTCTTCGTGCACGTGGAGGACGCGGACGGGCGCATGGAGCGCCTCAACCTGGACCACAAGCCCGCGGGCGGCCTGTACCCCACCACGCAGTGGAAGGTGGGGGAGACGGTGAAGGACGAGTTCGTCATCGCGCTACCGCAGGGCGTGACGCCGCGCGCGCTGAACGTGTGGATGGGCCTGTGGGAGCCGCGCAACGACAGCCGCCTGCCGCTCACCAACCCGGAGGCGGTGCGCAACGACGGCCGGGGGCGCATCCTGCTGGCGCAGGTCCCCGTGGGCGGGTGACAGGGAAAAAACCGGAGCGGCCCTGTAAGCCGGGTTCCCCTCAGGGGGCCCGAAGATGCTGCGTTTGGGGTGCATTTTGTAGCATTCCCGGGAGGTTGCAGGTTCAGCCCGCCCGGAAATGTACGCAACGCGGAGCATCATCGGACGCAAATTGGCCAGTGTTTGGCCAATGATGCGAACAGGCTACTTCCGCGGGCCCCGCTTCGCGGCGGTGCTGCTGGGATCGGCCGGGTTCAGCCGCTTGTGATAGCTGGTCGCGTTTCGGCAATCGCGGCACCAGCTTTGTTTGCGCGTGGTTCCGTCAGACTTTCTGATCACGCCGAAGTCTGGATCGACCTTCCCGTGTTTCCCGCATTTCGGGCACGTGGCCTCGACCTTGGTCCAGTCCGTCCCGAAGTCCGTCTGGGCTTCTACGGTCCCAACCGAGCGCGAAACGCGGCGGCTTGGCTGCTCGCCACTGCGCGGACCAAAAGCGTGGTTGAGAGTCAGTGTCAGGAGCTCTCGGTAAGACAGCTGACTGAGTCGTGTCAGCAGCTCTGCCTTGAGCTCAGCCTCACCATCGCTTGCGTGCTCCATCGAATCTCCCGCACTGCCGCGCTTACCCGCCATCCCGGGACCTCCGTTCTGAAAGACACCTATCCGTGGGCGTTTAACACCCAAGGGGGTTTCCACTACGCCCACCTCTGTAGCCGACGCGGTCCAGAGATACCCACCGCTTCGGCCTAACACAAATCGGAAATCAGTAAATCAGTAGTGAGGGGAAGAC
>JAFADT010000583.1 GCA_023424585.1 Pseudomonadota bacterium | reverse complement strand
GAACCACAGGCCGTGCCGCTGGGCGAAGTCCGCCACGGGCTCCAGCGGATCGAACGCGCCGGTGGCGGTGGAGCCCGCGCTGGCCGCCACCGCGATGACCTGCCTCCCCGCGCGGGTGGCCCCGGCGAGCGCGTCCTCCAGGGCGTCCGGCCGCACGCGGAAGTGGTCGTCCACGTCCACCGGGGTGAGGCCCCCCTCGCCCCAGCCCATGATGCGGACCGCGCGGGCCAGGCTGTAGTGGGCGGAGCGGGGGACCAGCACCGTCAGGGGCGGGCCCGCGTGCGCGCCGCCGTTCCACGCGTCGTAGCCGGCCTTCGCCTGGCGCGCGGCGAGCAGCGCGGTGAGGTTGCCCGCGCTGCCGCCGGAGGTGAGCACGCCCCGGGCGCCCGGGGGAAGGCCCAGCTTCGCCGCCATCCACGCCAGCACGTGGTGCTCCATCGCGGTGGCGACGGGGCCCATCTCGTACACGGCCATGCCGTTGTTGAGCAGCGACGACACGGCGTCGCACAGCGCCGCCAGCGGCAGGGGCGCCGTCACCTGGTGGCCCACGTAGCGCGGGTGGTGCAGGTGGTGCGAGCCCTCCAGCACCCGCGCCATCAACCCGGCGAAGGCCGTGGAGACCTCCGGGGCGGGCTCCTCCGGGAAGGGCGCGGCGAAGCGCTCCTGGTTCACCGCGGGCGGCGCCCAGGGCAGCACCGGCAGCGCGCCCCCGCCGAGCGCGGCCTTCAGGTAGTCCGCGAGCTGATCCATCAGGGCGTGGGCGGTGGCCCGGAAGGCCTCCGGTTCATAGGCGGCGCGCAGCGGCGGGGAGACGGGGGTCGTCATGGCGGGCGCACGCTAACGGGCGCGCGCCTCCCAGGCGCGGGAAACCCATGCCCGCGAGCGCCCTGGCGCGCTCCAGGCCGGACGGCCGGTCACCGCCTCCCGCTCCGGGAGCGGGCGGGCGGACAGGGGCCCGGAGGGGGGCGGGCGGCTCGCGGCGCCTCCGGGGCGTCCCCACCTTTCCCCCGCACGGGAGGAGACGACCGATGGCCTTCGACGAAACGCCGTCCGAACGGCGCTCCATCATCAGCGGCATGCGCGTCCGCGCGGCGGACGGGGCGCTCCTGGGGTACGTGGCCCTCATCGGGCAGGAGCATCTCTACATCCGGCGCTCACCCTTCGTCCGCCACCGCGACTGGAAGGAGGCCCCCCTGTCCGCCGTGGGCCGGGTGCTCCAGGGCGCCGTCGTCCTGAAGGAGGGGACGGGGCCGCTGGCCCACGCGGACGCCGCGTTTCACGGAGAAATCCCGACACAGACGCTGCCCCTGGCGCTGGGGCTGGAGCCGCCGCACGCGTGAGGGCGTCCAGCGGTGGACACTGAGGAGGGGCGTGGACAGCGGAAGTGTGCTTCAACTCGGCGCCATGGCGACCTCTCTTGACGAGCTTTCCCAGCGGGTGTCCGCGGCGTTCGCGGACCGGGCGAAACTGAAGGACGCGGACACGGTGGCGGCGGTGCGCGAGACGCTCGCGCGGCTGGACGCCGGGGAGCTGCGCGTCGCGGAGAAGGGCCCGGAGGGCTGGCGGGTCAACGCCTGGGTGAAGGAGGCCATCCTCCTGTTCTTCGCCGTGTCGGAGATGCGGGTGCTGGAGGTGGGCCCCTTCGAGTTCCACGACAAGGTGCCCCTGAAGAAGGGCCTGGAGGCGGCGGGCGTGCGCGTGGTGCCGCCGGGCACCGTGCGCTACGGCGCCTTCGTGGAGAAGGGCGCGGTGGTGATGCCCGGGTACGTGAACATCGGCGCGCGGGTGGGCGCGGGCACCATGGTGGACACGTGGGCCACGGTGGGCTCGTGCGCGCAGGTGGGCCGCAACGTCCACCTGTCGGGCGGCGTGGGGCTGGGCGGCGTGCTGGAGCCGCCCACCGCGTCGCCGGTCATCATCGAGGACGGCGCCTTCCTGGGCAGCCGCTCCATCGTGGTGGAGGGCGTGGTGGTGGAGGAGGAGGCGGTGCTCGGCGCCAACGTGGTGCTGACCGCGTCCACGCAGATCATCGACGTCACCGGGCCCCAGGAGGTCATCCACAAGGGCCGCGTGCCGGCGCGCAGCGTCGTGATTCCAGGCATGCGGGAGAAGCAGTTCCCCGCCGGGAAGTACATGGTGCCGTGCGCGCTCATCATCGGGCAGCGCAAGGCGTCCACCGACCAGAAGACCAGCCTCAACGCCGCCCTGCGGGACTTCGCCGTCGCGGTCTGAGCCGACGGAAGATCCGCCGCTCGCGGGGTCGCGTATGGAGAATGCCGCGGCTGGAGACAGCCGCTGTCGTTCGTGAAGACATGGAACACCTGGACGAACACCTCGACGACATCCTCCCCGAGTGGCTGCTCGGGACCCTGGAGCCGGAGCGGCGCGAGGCCGGGGCCCGGCACCTGGACGGCTGCGCGCGCTGCCGGGCGGAGCGGGCCCGGCTGACGCCCGCCGTGGAGGCGCTGGGGGCGCTCGTCCCGCCGGTGGCGCCCCCGGAGTCGGTGCTCCAGGCGCTGCTGGGCCAGATGGAGGGGCCGGGCCGCTTCGCCCGCTGGGCCGGGAGGGTGGCCGCGTTCCTGGCCGTGACGGAGGCGCGGGCCCGCGAGCTGCTGGAGTCCCTGGCGGAGCCCTCGAACTGGATGCCCGGCCCGGTGGACGGCGTGGAGCTGATGCCCGTGGAGACGGGCCCCGGGCGCGAGGGGATGCTGGCCGCCGTCGTGCGCCTGCTCCCCGGTGTCCGCTACCCGCGCCACGCGCACCAGGGCCGCGAGTGGAACCTGGTCCTGGAGGGCGGCTTCCGCGAGGACACCGGCCACGAGGTGTGGCCGGGGGACGCGCTGGAGAAGATGGACGGCTCGCTGCACGACTTCACCGCGCTGCGGGGCCCCGCGTGCATCTGCGTCACGGTGTTGGAGGGCGCCACTTCGTTTGAGGAGCAGGTGGACGGGGCCTGACGGGACACGATGTGTCGGGCGTGGCCGGGGAGTATGGTGCTTCGCGCATGGCCTCCATCGACCTCGCCACCCGCCTTGCCCAGACGACGCTCGAGCTGTGTCGCATCGAGAGCCCCATCGGCCACGAGGGTCCCATCGCGGACCACGTGGAGGGCTGGGCGCTGAAGCACTTCCGCCGCGAGGAGGTCTTCCGCGTCGGGCACACGCTGCTGCTGGGCTCGCTGGAGGACCCCCGCCCCACGGTGGCGCTCATCGGCCACCTGGACACGGTGCCCATGCACCCCGGCGACGTGGGCCGCGCGCCGCGCATCGAGGGCGAGCGCGTGCACGGCCTGGGCGCGTCCGACATGAAGGGCGGCGTCGCGGTGATGATGGCGCTGGCGGAGGACCTGAAGCGCGCCGCGCTGCCCGTCAACGTGGCCTTCCTCCTGTACGAGCGCGAGGAGGGCGCCTACGCGGAGAGCGGCCTCATCCCGCTGTACGCGAAGCGGCCGGACCTGTCCCGCGTGAAGTTCGGCATCGCCATGGAGCCCACGGACGGCGTGGTGCAGGTGGGCTGCGTCGGCAGCATGCAGGTGACCGTCCGCTTCACGGGGCGGAGCGCGCACTCCGCCAGGCCGTGGCAGGGCGAGAACGCCATCCACAAGGCGGGGCCGCTGCTCACGGAGCTGCTGGGCCGCGAGCGCGTGGAGGTGAACGTCGCGGGCTTCCCCTTCTATGAGGTCATCAGCGCCACGCTGGCCAGGGGCGGCCGGGCGCGCAACGTGGTGCCGGAGGCGTTCGAGCTGAACCTCAACTACCGCTTCGCGCCGGGCAAGAGCGTGGCGCGGGCGCAGGAGGACGTGCTGGCGCTGGTGGCGGGCCGCGCGGAGGTGGAGTTCACGGACGCGTCCCCCAGCGGTCCGGTGGCCGCGGGCAACCCGCTGTTCCAGCGGCTGATGGCGCTCACGGGGCTGCCCGCGGCGTCGAAGCAGGCGTGGACGGACGTGGCGCGCTTCGGCGAGTGGGGCGTGGACGCGGTGAACTTCGGGCCCGGCGAGACGGCGCAGGCGCACCAGCTCCACGAGAGCGCGCCCATCCCGCCGCTGGCCGTGGCGTACGAGAAGCTGGCCGCGTTCCTCAAGGGCGCGGCGTAGCGACAGCGCCCGCGCCGCGCGCTTCGGGGCCGGATTCTCGGCCTCGCGCGCATTCGTCAGATGGCGTGCATCTGCGCGGGGGCCCCCGCGTGCAACCCCGGCGGTTGCGCATACGCTTGCGGGGTCGTCATCCCTGGAGGTCGTTGATGCACGCCGAGTCGCACATGCAGGACCCGAACGAGACCCCGTCGTCCAACGCGCTGCTGCCGGTCGGGGCGGCGACGCCCGCCAGGCCGTCGCGCCGTCGCGCCTCCGGTGCGCGCAAGGGCGCCCGCAAGGCGTCGTCCCGCCGCACGGGGGCCGCGAAGCGCGCGACCTCCAAGCGCACCACGGCGAAGAAGGCCGCGGGCAAGCGCACGGCGAAGAAGGCCGCGGGCAAGCGC
>JAFADT010000572.1 GCA_023424585.1 Pseudomonadota bacterium | reverse complement strand
CGCTGGTGCAGCGCATCGCCCGGGCCCACGGCGGCGAGGCCTTCGCGGCGAACCGGCCCGGCGGCGGCGCGCGCGTGGGCTTCACGGTGCGCAGGGCCGGACCGCCGTCGAGCCCGCAGGGGTGAAGGGGCCGCGAGCAGCCCCCTCCCCTCTCCCGGCTACTGCTTCGCCTGCGCGTCCGTCGCGGCGAAGGTGAACGTCGCCTCCGCGGGCGCGCCGTCCTTCACGGTGACCTCGGCCGTCTTGGTGCCCAGCGTCTCGTGCCACGCCTCCAGCGTGTACGTGCCCGCGGGCAGGCCGGTCAGCGTGAAGGCGCCGTCCGCGCCGGTGGTGGCGAAGTACGGGTTGGGGTTGCTCACCACGTAGGCCGCCATCCACGGGTGCACGTCGCACTTGAGGCGCAGCACCTCCGCGTCCGACGGGAGCGGCTTCTGCACCGGCGCGCCCGAGGGCGGCTGCGCCACGTTGAACACCGGCCGCGTGCCCACCACGCCGCGCACGTTGTGCAGCGTGCCGTCGCTGTTCTTGAACACCACCTGCTGGCCCGCCACCGCGCCCTGCACACGCGGCACGTAGGTGCACTTGGACTGGTCCACCACCACGGGCGTGGCCGGCGGCGCCGCGGGCGCGCCCGCGACCGGGCCCTTCACACGCACCAGGACGTTCTGGAGCTTGCCGTCCTTCACCAGCACGGACTGCTCCTTCTCCGGCCGCCCGTCGCACGCCGGGTCCGCGCTGGGCGCCAGGTCCGCCATCTCCGGCGGCGTCCCGGTGAACGACACCGTGCCCTTCACCACGCCGTTGCCCGCGGGCGCCGGAGCCGCCGCCCCCCCCGTCCCCGCCGTGGGAGCCGGAGGCACGGCCTCCTGCGCGGGAGCGGACGGACGCGCGGCGGGCGTCTCCGTGGAGCGCGTGGGCGCCTCCTCCTTCTTGCACGCGGGCAGGGCCAGGAGCCCCGCGACACCGACCATCGACAGGCCCAAAAGACGCAGCTTCATGACGCGGTCTCCTCTGGAGTGTTCTTCCGTGATGCGGTGCCCGCCGTCGTAGTGGAAGGCACCGGGCAAGTCCACCGACCCGCGGCGAGCGGCTACTCGCGGCGGCTCACGCTGAACGCGGCCAACCCCACGAACACCGCCGCGAACGCCAGCAGCGCGGGCACCTCCCACCCCACCGTCGCCCCGCCCTGCGAGCCCACCGCCAGCGACGCCTGCGCCCCGTACAGCGCGCGGCGCACGCCCTCGACGGAGAAGCGCATCGGGTTGAGCGTCATCACCCACGACAGCACCGGCCCCGCGCCCTTCACCGGGAACATGGCCCCGGAGAGCACCCACATGGGCAGCATCACCAGGCTCATCACCGCGTGGTAGCCCGCGCTCGACTTCACCCACCACGCCAGGGCCATGCCCATGCCGGTGAGCGCCAGCGCCGACAGCACCATCACCGCGGCGAGCAGCGGGTAGTCCACCGCCTTCACGTCCACGCCGGCCAGCGGCGCGAAGAGCAGGAACAGCGACGCCTGCATCAGCGCGATGGAGGACGAGCCCAGCGCCTTGCCCAGCACCACCGCCAGCCGGGACCCCGGCCCCGCCAGCACCGCCTGGAGGAAGCCCTCCTTGCGGTCCTCGATGACGGTGATGGTCGCGAAGATGGCGCTGAAGAGCACCACCATGGTGACGACGCCCGGGAAGAAGAACTGCTGGTAGCCCAGCCCCTGCGCGCCCTCCACGCGGAACGACCCCGCGAAGCCCGAGCCGATGACGAACCAGAACAGGATGGGCTGCGCCAGCGCGCCAACCACCCGGCTGGGCTGCCGGAAGAAGCGCACCACGTCGCGCGAGAGCAGCACCCACACGGTGGCCCACTGGAGCGCGAGCGTCCCCGGCTCCCGGCGGTGGGCCGGGGCGGCGGGCGCGTCCAGGGAGGAGGACGGAACGGAAAGGTCGGCGCTCATCGGCGTTTCCTCGGCGCGGGCGTGGGCGAGGGGGCGTCCGCCCCCAGGGCCTTCCCGGTGAGCTGGAGGAACACGTCCGCCAGCGTGGGCCGGCGCAGCGACACGGAGGCGAACCGTCCCGAGGGGAAGGCCTCCACCAGCCGCGGCACCAGCGCATGTCCCTGTGAAGCCTCCACCTGCACCCGCCCCTCCACCACCTTCGCCGCGAGCCCCAGCCGCTCCGTCACCTGCGCGGCCAGCGCCTCCGGCTCCGGGCCCTCCAGCGTCAGGATGTCGCCGCCCATGCGCGAGGCGAGCGCCCCGGGCGTGTCACACGCCACCAGCCTCCCGGCGTCCAGCACCGCCAGCCGGTCGCACCCCTCCGCCTCATCCGCCCGGTGCGTGGTGAGCAGCACGGTCACGCCCTGCGCGTCGCGCAGGCGCTTGAGGTGCGTCCAGAAGGTGCGGAAGGCCGCCTCGTCCAGGCCCTGCGTGGGCTCGTCCATCAGCACCACGCGCGGCTGGTGCACCAGGGCGCGCGCCAGCTCCAGCCGCCGGCGCATGCCACCGGACCAGGTGCCCACCTTCTCGTCGCCCCGGTCCAGGAGGCCGATGAGCGACAGCATCGTCTCCACGCGCGCCTTCGCGTCCGCGCCCGTGAGCCCGTACAGCCGCGCCCCCAGGAGCAGGTTCTCCCGGGCCGTGAGCAGGTCGTCCAGGCTGCTCTTCTGGAAGATGATGCCCATCTGGCGCCGCAGCGCCGGGTCGCTCAGGGAGAGCGCCTTGCCGGCGAAGCGCACCTGCCCCGCGTCCGGCGCGAGCAGCCCTGCGAGGAGCTGGAAGGTGGTGGACTTGCCGGCGCCGTTGGGTCCCAGGAGGCCCAGGATCTCTCCCGGCTGCACGGACAGCGACAGCCCGTCCACGGCGGTGCGCCCGCCGAAGCGGCGCGTGAGCCCCTCCAGGCGGAGCAGCGGCGGGGGCGGGGTCGGAACGGAGGTGTCAGGCATGCGGAAAGGCGGCCTCGCGCCCGGACGCCGCGCGAGGGGCCTAGCCGCGGGGGATGCGGTCCAGCACCATCACGGCGAACAGGCCGGTGAGATACACGAGCGAATACAGGAACGTCTGGCGCGCCCAGGGCTTTCCCAGGTGCTTGAAGAAGCCCCACGCCCCCAGGGCCAGGAAGCCCAGCCCCAGCACCACCGCCGCCGCCAGGTACCAGGTGCCGGCGATGTGCAGTTGGAACGGCAGCAGCGTCATGGGCACCAGCGCCACCAGGTAGAGCACCACCTGCGCGCGGCTGGACTCGTCCCCGCGCTCCAGCGGCACGGACTTGAGCCCGGCCGCCGCGTACTCGTCCTTGCGGAACAGCGCGATGGCGATGAAGTGCGGCATCTGCCAGAGGAACATGATGGCGAACAGCGCGAAGCCGCCCGCGTCCACCTGGTCCGTCACCGCCGTCCAGCCCATCAGCGGAGGCAGCGCGCCGGGGACGGCGCCCACCAGCATCGCCGCGGACGTGCGGGCCTTGAGCGGCGTGTAGGCCAGCACGTAGCTGAGCAGCGCGATGAGCCCCAGCACGCCCGTGAGCAGGTTGGCCCCCAGCACCAGCGCGGGCAGCGACACCGCCGCCAGCGACAGGCCGAACCACAGCGCCGTGCTCGGGTCCATGCGCCCGGCGGGCAGCGGCCGGTTGCGGGTGCGCGCCATGAACTGGTCGCTGTGCCGCTCCAGGTAGCAGTTGAACGCGTTCGCCGCCCCCACCGTCCCCGCCGTCGCCAGGAGCGTCACCAGCATCCGCACCGGCGTGAAGTGCCCCGGCGCCAGGAACATGCCCCCCGCCGCGGTGATGAGCACCAGCGACGACAGCCTCGGCTTGGTGAGGGAGATCAGGTCGGACGCGGTGGACGACAGGGACAGGGCACGCGCGCTCAAGCGGACTCCAGCAGGTGGCCCCGGACCGCGGTCGCTACCGGTCAGGGGGTGTGGGGTGGACCCTCCCATACCGTCACCCGGGAGGGGTGGCAAGGCGGGTGCGCCCCGCCACATCAGCCTGCCTTGTCGCCCCCCGTCGAAAACGGAACGCCGCGAGGCCCCTGGGGGCGCCGCGGCGTGTGGGAGACAGCGGGAGGCGGGAGGTCAGTTCCCCGCGAGCCGCTGCGCGTCGGACAGGTACTCGCCCTTGGGCTCGCGCTTCACGTACTCCTGCGCCAGCGTCTTCACCTTGCCCGACTGCTTGGGGTCCTTGGAGAGCAGCGACGCGTAGAAGTAGTACGCCGGCGAGTAGTTCTCGTCGGCCTGCAGCGCGCGCTGGTAGGTCTCGTCCGCCTTCGCCGTGTCGCCCTTGCCCTGGTAGACGCGGCCCAGCTCCGTGAGCGCCAGGGCGACGCGGTCGGGC
>JAFADT010000522.1 GCA_023424585.1 Pseudomonadota bacterium | reverse complement strand
CGTCTTGCCCGCGCCGTTGGGCCCCACGAGGCCCAGCACCTCGCCCGGCGCCACCTGGAAGGACAGCCCGCGCACCGCCCGCACCGCGCCGTACGTCTTCTCCAGCCCCTCGACGTCCAGCGCCGGTTCCATGCGTGCCCTTGGGAGGTCTGTCGAAGCTCAGCCGAGCTTCAACAGCTCCTTCACCGTGTCCAGCACCACGCGGGCCTGCACGGGCTTCACCAGGTAGGCCGTGGCCCCCAGCGCCATGGCCCGCTCCCGGTCCGCGGCCGCGCCCTCCGTCGTCACGACGACGATGGGCACCGCCCGGTGGTCCTCCGTCTGGCGGATGTGGTGGATGAGCTTCAGCCCGTCCATCAGCGGCATGTTGATGTCCGTCATCACCAGGTCGAAGCGCCCCTGCGTGGTGAGCTTCTTCAGCCCCTCCACGCCGTCCTGCGCCTCGATGCAGACCACGTCCGTCAGGCGCTGGAGCGCGTACATGATGCTGCGGCGCATGGCCTGCGAGTCATCCACCACCAGCGCGCGGATCGGCTGCTGCGACATGCCCCTCAGCCTAGCATCCGCGCGCCGTCCAGCCCCGGAATGTGCGGCGGCTGTCAGGCATCCAGCGATTCATGGCCCCGCGGGCTGCCGGCGACGGCGCACCAGCGCGGCCAGCTCCGAGCCGATGTCGTCCAGGGGGAGCACCCGGGACACCGCCCCGGTGGCGATGGCCTCCTTGGGCATGCCGTACACCACCGCCGAGTCCTCGGACTCGGCCCACGTCTCGCCGCCCTCGCGCCGGACCGCGCGCACGCCCTGCGCCCCGTCCGCGCCCATCCCCGTCAGCACCACCGCCACCGCGCGCGGGCCCAGCACCTCCGCCACGCTCTCGAAGAGCCGGTCCACCGACGGCGCGTACTTGTCCGCGGGCACCGGCGACGGCGTGCGCAGCTCCAGGCGCCCGGTGCGGTCCGACAGCACCAGGTGCCGCCCGCCCGGCGCGATGTAGACGTGGCCCGGCTCCACCACGTCGCCCTCGCACGCCTCCGTCACCGTGAAGGGGCCGATGCGGTCCAACCGCTCCGCGAAGGCCCGGGTGAACTGCGAGGGCATGTGCTGGCCCACCAGCACGCTGACGCCCGGCTCGGAGCCCAGCCCCTCCAGGAGCCGCTGCACCGCGGGAGGCCCGCCCGTGGACGCGCCCACGGCGATGATCTGCGGTAGCGCCTCCGGTAGCACGGCGCCGCGCGCCGCGGCCCCGTGATGGCCTCCGGGCTTCACGTGGCGCGCCGCGAGCACCTTGTCGAGCAGCTCTCGCCGCAGCTGCTCCAGCGCCGCCGGCGTGACCTGGGGCGGCTTGGCGATGAAGTCGAACGCGCCCAGCTCCAGCGCCTTGAACACGTCCGACCGGTGCGCGTAGCTGGAGATGACGATGACGGGCGTGGGCGCCGCGCGCATGAGCAGCCGCAGGAAGGTGTGGCCGCCCAGCCGGGGCATCTCCAGGTCCAGCGTCACCACGTCGGGCTTCAGGTCCAGGACCTTCTTGAGGCCCTCCTCGCCGTCCTGGGCCCAGTCCAGCACCCGCACCTCCGCGGAGGACTCCAGCAGCAGGGTGAGCGTGCGGCGGTTGGCGGCCGAGTCGTCGATGACGAGCACCGTGAGCGGGCGTCCCATCAGCGCCCCTCCCCGCCCGGGAGCTCGGGCCGGCGGTAGACGAGGTCGCCCTTCAGGTGCACCAGCTCGAAGTCCGCGCCCAGGCTGAGCAGGTTCTCCGCGTGGCCCAGGAGCAGGTAGCCCCCGGGGCAGAGCCGGTCGCGGATGATGCCCAGCACGCGGCGGCGCGCGGCCAGGTCGAAGTAGATCATCACGTTGCGGCAGAAGACGACGTCCGAGCGCGGCACCAGCTGGCTGCCCGCCACGTCGGACAGGTTGTGGTGGCCGAAGCTCACCCACGCCCGCACGTCGTCGCGCACGCGGAAGCGGCTCACCCCCGCGGGCACGAAGTAGCGCTCCAGCAGGTCCGGAGGCGTCGCGCGCAGGGCGCTGGGGCCGTACTCGGCGCGGCGGGCCACGGCCAGCACGCGGCGCGACAGGTCCGTGCCCAGCACCTCCACGTCCCAGGCGTCGAAGCGGCCGCTCTCCTTCAGGAGCATGGCCAGCGTGTACGCCTCCTCGCCGGAGGAGCACCCCGCGGACCACAGCCGCAAGCGCCGCGTGTGCGCGTTGCGCCTCTCCAGGATGGGGAGCAGCTCCTCGCGGAAGGCCTTGAGCTGCGCGGGCTCGCGGAAGAAGTACGTCTCGTGCGTGGTGAGCGACTCCACCGCCGCCTCCAGCTCCGCGCTGCGCTGGGCGTCGTAGCGCAGGTAGCGGTGGTAGGCGCCGAAGTCCTGGAGCCCCAGCGCCTCCAGCCGGGGCCACAGCCGGCGCTCCATCACGAACTTCATGTTCTCGTGGATGAGGATTCCGCAGTGCGCGTAGACGTGGTCGCGCAGCAGCCGGAACTCCTCCAGCGTCATCTCCGGGCGGCCCTCGTCGAAGCGTGGCATGCGAGTCCTCCCCTCACCGCCCCGACAGCTGGTCCACCGCGTCCGACAGCGCCACCCGGGCCAGCGCGTCCTGCTCCACCGCCAGCGCGTGCTCGAGCGCGGGCAGGCACTCCGGCCGCCCCAGGCCCCCCAGCACGCGCGCCTCCGCCGCCCGCACGTCCCAGCGGGGATGGCCCAGCAGCGACACCGCCAGCGCCGCCCCATCCGCCGAGGCCTCCGCC
>JAFADT010000519.1 GCA_023424585.1 Pseudomonadota bacterium | reverse complement strand
GCGGGGCCCGGCGCGGGAGGGGGCTCCGGGGCCCGGACCGCCAGGTGGCCGCCGCGCACCGCCTCCTCCACGCCGCTGTAGAAGGCGTACTGGCTGCCCGCGTAGGCTGCCCGGAGCGCGCCCAGCGTCGCGCCCCCGCCCAGCCTCGCGAACAGGGCCTCCTCTCCGGGCAGCGCGCCCTGGGGGCCGGGCGCCACGCGCAGGTCGTCCGGGAAGCGGCGGCGCAGGCGGCCCGTCTCCTCCGCGCGCTTGATGCCGGTGAGCACTAGGTCGCGCGTGCGCTCCGGCAGCTTCACCGCGTCCACCGCCGGGGTCTTCGACTCCAGGAAGAGGAAGCTGCCCTCCACCATCTCGAAGAGGTTGAGCACCACCTCGCGCACCACGAAGGTCATCGCGCTGTAGAGGCTGGCCTCGGAGACGAGGCCCTGCGACGTGAGCACCTGGCCGATGCGGCGCGCGGGCGTCACCTGCGCCAGGGCCTGGGTGAGCTTCGCCTCCGTCAGCAGCCCCAGCCGCACCATCACCGCGCCCAGGCGCTCCCAGCGCTCGCTGGAGGTGGCGAACACCACCTGCCCGTCGCGGAAGGCCACCGTGCGGCGCACGCCGCCGTGCTGCACGAGGAGCTGGCCGGTGCGGATGCCCGAGAGAATCTGGGCGAAGACCTCCTCGACCGAGAGCGTCTCCAGGCTGCCGGCGAAGAAGCCGGCGGAGCCGTGGGACTCCGGGAGGAGCACCAGCCCCTCCGGCGCCAGGAAGTGCGCCGAGAGGGGCCGGGTGGGAGAGACGACGGCGGCGAGCGGCCGCTCCAGCTCGAGCGAGGCCGCGTCGCCGCTCACGCGCGGCGTGGCCCTGGGTTTGGACGCCACCGCATCCCTCCCTGCGGGGACCGCCGGACTACTTCGCGTCCTTGAGCTCCGCGTCGATGATGCTCTTGAACTCGTCGAAGGGCTGCGCGCCCGACAGCATGATGCCGTTGATGAAGAAGGCCGGCGTGCCGTTGACGCCCACCTTGGAGCCGTCCGCCTGGTCCGCCTTCACCGTCGCGGACTTCTCGCCGGAGTCGAGGCAGGTGTTGAACTTGGCGGTGTCCAGCTTCAGCTCGCCCGCGTACTTCTTCAGGTCATCCACGCCCAGCGCCTGCTGGTTGGCGAAGAGCTTGTCGTGCATCTCCCAGAACTTGCCCTGGTCGTTGGCGCACAGCGCGGCCTCGGCGGCCTTCTCCGCCTGCTGGTGGAAGTCCAGCGGGAACTGGCGGAACACCAGGCGCACCTTGTCGCCGTAGGTCTTCGTCACCTGGTCCACCGTGCCGATGGCGCGGCTGCAGAACGGGCACTGGAAGTCGCTGAACTCCACGATGGTGACCGGCGCGTTCTCCGGACCCTTGGACGGGCCGACGGCGGCCACCTGCTTGCGCTCCGCGGGCGCGCGCGGGGGCTCGGGCAGCTCGTACTTCACGTTGGCGGACTGGCGCAGGCCGTCGAAGAACTTCTGGGCCACCTCCTGCTTCTGCTGGCCGGACAGGAAGTCCACGATCTGCGGCTTCATCTGCTCGTAGGTCGCTCCCGGCGGCAGCTGGCCCTTGGCGCCCTCGAAGACCTCCTTGATCTTCTCTTCCGGCGGCGCGGGGATCTTGTCGTCGATCTCCGCCTTGAGCAGCTGGTCCTCGGTGATGCCGCGCTTGGTGGCCTCTTCCTTCACCAGGCGCTCGGTGACGAGCCCCTCCAGGCCACGCTTGCGCAGCTGGTACTTCTGCTTGTCCAGGTTGGCCAGCGGCTCCTTGATGCGCTCGTTCAGCTCACCGAACGTCACCTTCTGGCCGTTGCCGAAGGTGGCCACCACGGTGTCCGGCGACGGCTCCGCGGCATTGGCGGCCTGGGCCTGCGCGGCGGGCGCCTGGGCATTGGCCGGCGCCTTCTCCTTGTTGCAGCCGGCGGTGAGGGATGCCGCGAGGAGGGCGGCCAGGGCGATGCGAGTCGAGCGCATGGACATAGGCCGCCGACTTAATAGAGGTCCCCGGGACTGGCAAGGAATTGCCAGCCCGCCGTTCAGGCGACCAGGGGCTCCAGCTCCAACGCGCCGGCGAGGCTCCCTCGGCCCGGCTCCCGC
This sequence comes from Pseudomonadota bacterium, assembly GCA_023424585.1. GTDB lineage: Bacteria > Myxococcota > Myxococcia > Myxococcales > Myxococcaceae > Corallococcus. Next base: position 1,318 of record JAFADT010000519.1, on the reverse strand, counting down.
CCCTCCACGTCCCGGCGGCGCGCGGTGACGATGTCGAAGCACGAGGGATCCGCCAGCACCTTGCGCACGAGCTTGTGGTTGAGCGCGTGGCCCGTCTTGAACGCGGTCATGTGCCCGATGACGGGCCGGCCGAACAGCGACACGTCGCCGATGGCGTCCAGGATCTTGTGGCGCACGAACTCGTCCGGGAAGCGCAGGCCGTCCGGGTTGAGGATGGCGGCCTCGTCCACGACGACCGCGTTCTCCAGCGAGCCGCCGCGCGCCAGGCCCAGCGTCTTGAGCTTCTCCACGTCGCGCAGGAAGCCGAAGGTGCGCGCGCGGGAGATCTCCCGCGAGAAGCCCCGGTCGTTCACGTCCACGTCGAAGGACTGGCCCTGGATGACAGGGTGCTCGAAGTCGATGGTGCAGCTGATGCGGAAGCGCCGGGCGGGGGTGAGCGAGGCCTGCTTGTCGCCGTCCGCCACCACCACGCTCTTCTTGATGACCAGGTACTCGCGCGGGGCGTCCAGCTCGCGGGAGCCGGCCTCCATGATGGCGTGGGTGAAGGGGGCCGCGCTGCCGTCCATGATGGGCACCTCCGGCCCGTCCAGCTCCGCGCGCACGTTGTCGATGCCCAGCGCCGCCAGCGCGGACATCAGGTGCTCCACCGTGCCCACCTTCACGCCGTCGCGGCCCAGCGTGGTGGCCAGCGACGTGTCCACCACGTACTCCGCCAGGGCGGGGATGCTCACCGGCCGCGCCAGGTCCGTGCGCACGAAGACGATGCCGTGACCCGCCGGGGCGGGCTTCAGGGTCAGCGTCACGGGCACCCCCGAGTGGAGCCCCACGCCGCGGCAGATGGCCGGCTGGGAGAGGGTGCGCTGGAAGTCGGTGAGCTGGTGCATGTCGGTGTCGCCTCTGGGGACTGCTTCGTACTGACGCACGCGGGGTACGGCCGTCAGGCCGTTCCACGGCGGTCTGACGCGCTGCACATCTGAGCAATCAACATGCCACAGGGCCGTGACACAAGAATTGCCTCCAAGGGTGGACCTGTCCGTCCCAACCCCCTGGAACTGCTGGCGCGTTGGGCACCGGGACGAGGTTCGCGTGGGGCCAGGGCCCGGACACCCCTCTTGGGAAACCCACCACCGCTCCTCCCACCGTGACAGCGATGTCCGGAATTCACCCTTGGAACTCCGGGGCACCCGACTGGTCTCGCGCCAACCGGGAGTGCGTGTCGCCCACGTGACAGGGGCGCGTCTCTATCCCAGGCGACTGCCCGGAAGCAAACGCCTATCCCGGTCTCACGGGGAGTCCGGGGCTTGACGGGAATCGGGAC
>JAFADT010000488.1 GCA_023424585.1 Pseudomonadota bacterium | reverse complement strand
GGACTGGAGCGTGCTGGACGCGCGCCGGGCGTGGCCGCTAGACGAGGCCGCGCTCCTGGATGCCGCGGCGGGTGGGCACGTGGTGGTGGCGGAGGAGGGCACCACCCGGGGCGGCCTGGGCAGCGCGGTGCTGGAGCTGTACGCGGCGTCGGGGGGCTCCCCCCGGGTGACGCTCCTGGGCATGCCGGACGTGTTCCTGCCGCATGGGGACGCGCGGGTGCAGCGCGCGCAGCTGGGACTGGACGCGGCGGGACTGCGGCGCGCGGGTCGGGCGCTGCTCGGAGAGGAGCGCCGGTGAAGCCGAAGAAGGAGCGGCTGGACGTGCTGGTCGTGGAGCGCGGGCTCGCCGAGTCGCGCACCAGGGCCCAGGCGCTCATCCTCGCCGGCCAGGTGGTGGTGGCGGATCAGCGCGTGGACAAGCCGGGCTCGCTGGTCCCCGTGGACGCGGAGCTGCGCCTCAAGGGCGAGGTGCTGCCCTACGTGTCGCGCGGCGGCCTCAAGCTGAAGGCGGCCATGGACCGCTTCGGCCTGGACGTGACGGGCCGCGTGGGCGCGGACATCGGCGCCAGCACGGGGGGCTTCACCGACTGCCTGCTCCAGCACGGCGCGGTGCGGGTGCACGCCATCGACGTGGGCTATGGCCAGCTCCACGAGAAGCTGCGCGTCGACCCGCGCGTGCGCTCGCGCGAGCGCGTCAACGCGCGCTACCTCGCGGACGAGGACCTGCCGGAGCAGGTGGGCGTGGTCGTCATCGACGTGAGCTTCATCTCGCTCACGCAGGTGCTGCCGTCGGTGCTGCCGTTCCTCTCGCCGGGCGGCCTGCTTATCGCCCTGGTGAAGCCCCAGTTCGAGGTGGGGCCGGAGCGGGTGGGCAAGGGCGGCGTGGTGCGCGACCCGGAGGCGCGTCAGGACGCCATCGACACGGTGACGGCCTTCGTGCGCGAGCACGGCCTCACCGTGCGCGGGGTGATGGACTCGCCCGTGCCCGGGCCCGCCGGCAACGTGGAGGCGCTCCTCGTCGCCGACAGGCCCTGACGGCCGTCCGTCACGGCTTGACGGCGCGGTACTCGGGCAGCGTCAACGCCTGGACCAGGTTGTTGCCCACGCGCATCCACAGCCGCCCGCTGTCATCCACGGAGCAGGACAGGCTGCTGGAGACCTCGTAGCGGAACAGCTCGCCCTGTTCGGCGGAGTCCACCGCGACGATCTCCTGGGGCAGGGCGCCGGCCACGTTCGGGGCGTTGAGCAGGTAGAACTCCTTGCTCGTCGCGTGGCCCAGCTGGACCTGGGCGATGCGCAGCTGACCGGACGCGTCCACGGACGTGCCGCCCTTGTTGGTGACCAGGCCGTTCGACGCATCCAGGAACCACACCCGCTGCGTGCCGATGGCTGCCAGCCGGGAGCCGGCGGCGAAGGGCAGGAGGAAGTTCATCGGCACCGGGAACGTGGTGCTGCTCCACTTGAAGGCGGCGCCCTCGCAGCCCTCCTGGTCCGTGGAGCAGGCCTGCACGCGCGACTGGTTGTTGGCGAGGAGGAACGCCACGTAGAGCGTGGACCCGTCCGGGCTGAAGGCGGTGACGGGCGGCTCGTCCAGCTCGCCGTTGTACGCGAGGATCTTCTTCTCCTGGACCGGCTGCAGCTCCTGGCTGGTGCCGTTCGCGTCGAGGTAGGCCACGATGATCTGCGGCACCGTGGAGAACTCCAGCTGCGCCACGTAGGGCACCAGCACCTGCTGGCCCTTCTCCAGCGGTGGGCTGATGGGGCCCAGCACCGCGCCCTTGTACGTCCACTGGAAGGTGCCGCCGGCGTTGGTGTGCTTGAGGCGGGACACCGTGTAGCGGTCGCGCACCAGCGCGTCGCCGTTGGCCATCACGGACAGGTTGACCAGGAAGTACGTGGGCGAGGTGCGGCCGCTGATGCCGAAGTTGGAGTCCACCGCCACGGCGCCCTCGCCGGGCGTCCACACCCAGCGCTTGCCGCTCTGGGAGTTGATGCTCGTGATGACGGTCTCCGCGCTGCACGGGATGCCCAGCGCCACCGAGTTGCGCACCACGCCCTCCGAGTCCACGCGGTAGAGCGTGCCGGAGCCCGTGGTGGGGTTGCCGCACCCGATGAAGGCCACGTTCGCGCCGCTGCCCTCGGCGATGAAGTAGTCCGTCACCACCTGGCCGTTGGGGTCCGGATCCTTGATGACCTTCGCCACCGGCAGGAACGTGGCCGCCTGCGGCTGGGACACGTTCGTCCGGCCGTCCGCGCACGTCGCCCGCGCGTTGAGCGACAGGCCCACGGCGAGGCCGCGGTCGTACTTGATTTCGTTCAACGCCAGCTCGAAGTCCATGGACCCGCTGGTGTAGGGCACGGTCTTCAGGAACGTGTCCCGGTCGTAGATGTCCACCCGCGACACGGCGTCGCACCCGGACACGATGACCCGCACCGTCAGCGACGGGGCCGCCGTGTTGGGCTGTGGCACGGTGAGGGTCACCGTCGGCGGGTCCAGGATGGGCGCCGGCTTCTCGCCACCACAGGCGGCGAACACGGAGGCGCAGAAGGTCAGCGTGGCCAGGAGGGCCCGCGGCGCGAACGGGCGCGAAGGAGCGAAGTGCATGGTTTCACACTCTACCGCGCTCCCTCGGGAAGCGGGCGGCGCCACCTCCCAGGGCCCCCTCCGCCCGCGAATCCTGATCGCGAAGTCCCCGGATACCTCCCCGCGCCTCCTGCCCGTCTGCCCGGCTGCCGGCCATCCAGCGGGAATGGTGGGGGAAGAAAGTAACAGTTCGACTGTTTCCGCGGGGTTCCACTTCTTCAAGGGAGTGGGCAGGCGATTCCGGTCACCGGTCTGTCATGCGCGTGCGGGATTCCGGAGGAAGAATCCCGGTCCGGGGTATACGTCGCGCGCCTTTTCCCACCCCTCCCGCTTGAGGAGAGCCTCGTTCATCCGCTGGCCCGCGGACGGGTTAGACGGCATGATCCGGAATCGACCATGACCCCTTTCGCACCCAACGGGTTTCCGCGGCGTCGTTCCCTGTCTGGGCGGGGCGGAGGAGCGCCGTGAGGATCGAGATGTTGTCGTCGGAGCAGCGGGGGCGGGTGCTGGTGCTCGCGGCGAAGGCCGCGGGCGACGCCTTGGTGGAGCGGCTCACGGCGAGTGGCTATCAGTGCGCCTCCACGGAGCGGGAGACCGGGCTGGCGGAGATGGTGGATCAGCTCCAGCCGGAGGTGGTGCTCCTGGCGGTGACGGCCAAGCGGGCGGCGGAGCTGCTGGAGACGGTGCGCAAGACGGACAAGCTCCAGCGCCTGCCGGTGCTGGTGGATCAGGGCCGCGCGCGCTCGGCGGAGGCCTTCAAGCGCCTGGCGGTGGACGACTTCGTGCGCGGCGCG
>JAFADT010000427.1 GCA_023424585.1 Pseudomonadota bacterium | reverse complement strand
GGCGGAGGGTGAGGCGCTGACGGAGCCTCGCGTGGCCCCGCGCGGCTACGACCTCAACGCGGGCGCGCTGGGCACGGCGCGGCGCAACGCGAGGCGCGCGGGCGTGACGCTCGCGCTGGAGCGGCAGGACCTGCGCACGCTGAAGGCCCCGCCGGAGGGCCCCGGGCTGGTGGTGGCCAACCCGCCCTACGGCAAGCGCGTGGGGGAGGTGGAGGACCTGCCGGACCTCTACCGCGCCCTGGGCGCGACGTTGAACGGCGCGTTTCGCGAGTGGCGCAAGGCGCTCATCGTCCCGGACGAGCCGAGGCTGGTGGCGGCGCTGGGGCTGAAGGACGCGCGGCGGCTCCCCGTGAAGAACGGCGGCCTGCGCTGCCTGCTGTTGCTGGCGGGCGGGTAGCTAGAGCGGCAGCACCAGCTCGAAGCGCGCGCCGCCCTCGGGCCGGGCGCCCGCGCGCACCTTGCCTCCGTGCGCGAGCACCACGCGCCGCACGATGGCCAGGCCCAGGCCGCGGCCGTTGGCCCGGGTGAGGAAGAAGGGCTCGAAGACGCGCTGCGGATCCAACCCGGCGATGCCCGGGCCCTCGTCCTCCACGACCAGCGACACGCCGTCCGGCACGTGGCGCACCGCCACGTGCACCGTGCCCCCGTCCGGCGAGGCCTGGATGGCGTTGCGCATCAGGTGCGTGACGGCCAGCTGCAACAGCGTCTCGTCGCCGGACAGGTTCGGCACGTCCGGCGCCTCGTCGAACACCACGCGGGGGGCGGGCAGCTCCTCGCGGCCGTGGATGAGCTGTCCCAGCGCGCGGTGCACCAGCTCGCCCAGCGCCACGGGGCGCGGCCGGGGCTCCAGCGGGCGCACCGTGTCCAGCAGGTCGCGCACGATGTCCTCCAGCCGGATGGCCTCCTCCTCCAGCATCTCCACCGCGGCGGAGCCCGCGGGCCCCAGGCGGGGCTCGCGCTTGAGCACCGCCACCGTGTTGAGGATGGCGCCCAGGGGGTTGCGCACCTCGTGGGCCACGACGCCCGCGGCCTCGCCCAGCACCGTCAGCCGCTCGCTGGCGATGAGCTCGTTCTGCAGCCGGGACACCTCCGCGAGCCGCGCCTCCGCCGCCCGGTGGTGCCGCACGTTCTCCAGCGCGCCGCCGATGAGCTGCGCGAACAGCTCCAGCGCCCCCGCGTTCGCGGGCGTCAGCGTGGTGGACTGCACCGCCAGCACGCCGAAGGGCTCGTCCCCCACGAAGATGGGCGCGTCCAGCGCGCGCGAGCCCGGCGGGTAGATGCGCTGGATGTTGTCCGCCACCGCCGGCATGTGCAGCCGCCGCGCCATGCTGAACGCGTCCGGGTGGAACACCGCGCGGCGGCTCGTGAGCACCTCCGCCAGGTGCGGCATCCGGGAGCGGTGGAAGCGCACCTCGTGCACGTCCTGTCCGTGCAGCAGGGCCGCCGCGGTCAGGCTCTCCGGCTCCTGGCGCATGGGCCCGTGGCGCAGGAAGTCTCCCTCCAGCAGCATCACGGAGACGTAGAAGCCCTGCCGGTGCACCGCGTCCACCGCCAGCTCCAGCACCGCGCGCTCGTCGCGGCAGCGCAAGAGCTCCGCCGCGGTGGACACCAGCATGGTGGACAGCCGGCGCACCGCGTCCCCGCCCTCCGCGTCCAGGAGCAGCACGACCTGCTCCTCCGGCACGCGGCCCGGCCCGGAGACCGGGGAGAGCATGTGCTGGCGGCCGTCCGCGCCGCGCACGCGCACCCACGCGGGCTGCACCGGCGGGGGAGGCTCGCCTCGCGCCAGCGCGTCGCAGAGGGGCTCCACCCACGCGCGCTCCTCCGGCCCGAAGCGCGCGGACAGCTCCAGGAGCGACGGCAGCTCGTCCTCGCGCAGGCCCAGCAGCGCCCGCAGCGCGGCGTTGGTGAACACCAGCCGGTCGCAGCGAATCACGAACAGGGGCACCGGCAGCGACGCCAGCAGGCCGTCCAGCGAGTCCGCAGGGACGTGTCCGCTCATCGCGCGCCCCTCCACGCCGGGCGCCGCGCGAGCCCGTCCGCTCCCCTGGCCGCATGCCCTCCCGGTCCCGAGGCGCGGAGGGTCCGAGGCAATCGCCGCGCGGGTGCGCCGTAGGGAGGAGTGAAGGCGTTGATCACCGGAGAAGACACCATGAACTTCGCGAACGAGATGGACCGCAGGGACCTGGAATTGAAGTCCGTCATGGCGGTGTGGGTGGCCTTCGTGGCGATGAGCGCGGTCTTCCTGGGCCAGTTGTTCTAGCCCCGGGCGAGGGCGCACCGCCCGCCCGGGGAGCCTGCCTGTGAAACCTATCAGGGCTTCCTGGCGCGGCGGACGTACTGCTGGATGAAGTCCCGCTCCTCCGCGCGCAGGGCGCTCAGGCGCAGTCCGTAGCCCCGGGGGTTCTTGCCGTCATCCAGGGAGTTCTCCCAGATGACGGAGCTGCGCAGGGTCATCACCCGCTCCGGATCATCGAAGCGCAGGGTCAGCTCCACCTGCGTTCCCAGCCGCAGCGGTCGGTCCGTGCCGATGAACAGGCCGCCCGACGACAGGTTGATGATGCGGTGGTCGGTGAAGATGCCTGTGTTCTTCATCGACACCTTCACGTCCGCATGGAGCCGGTCGTCCGACCGGCGCTCCAGGCCTACGAACTCGGCGCTCGAATACGAGGGCGCGGGGGCGGCGATGGGGCGCCGGAACGGCGCGGGCGGAGGC
>JAFADT010000239.1 GCA_023424585.1 Pseudomonadota bacterium | reverse complement strand
TCCTGACGAGCGGCGTTGGGCAGACTGCGGTGGAAGAGATCGAAGCCCCTGTGCTCCTCGTCAGTGAGGTGTCGCCCTTCATCGCTCGCGACATGCCGTCCCGACCCTTCAAGGTGCAGCGTCGGCCGCCGTGCCGCGGAAGCCAGAAGGAGATCAACGGGGGGTGCTGGGTTCAGGTGGTCGTTGCGGACGCTCCGCCTTGTCCTGATGACCTCTACGAGTACAAGAGCGGGTGCTATGCGCCGGTGAAGTCGGAGCCGGACGACGGCGCTTCGCGCTCGATTTCGAAGTAGCCGACTTGCTTTTCAGCCGTACCCGCAGTAACGATTGTCTGAGCAGTTTCGCAGCACCCGCTGACCGAGAGACGGCGGGTATCCCAAAGCATCGCCACAGAATTCGCCGGTTGGACGTGATGGTCTGGCCGGCGATAGGGCCCTGCAACCACGTGATGGTGCTGCAGGTGTGTCCGCGGGTTCCCGCTGGTGTTCTCTCGGCTCCAGCGGGACCTGTTTTGGGGTCGCCGTGGGTCACTCGCTGCTCACACAACTTCTTCCTCTTCGTCGTGCCGCCACGCCGTGCGCGTCGGGGACGGACGTCTCTCCGTGCGGACGGACGACGCGTGCGGGTCTTTCGGACGTGCGGCCGAGCCGCGTTGGCGCGCAGGTTGCTCCCTCTCCGCGCAGGTCTGGAGGTGACCTACCTGTGCAGTTGTTGGCATGCATCAAACCTGATAGATTGTTCAGTCGTGACGGGGGACACCATGGTCAACTGTGACGACAGCGGAAGTGCCGGCCGAGCAGGAGAGGACGCCTCACCCTCGGTGGCAGCGGTCCCCGCGAGCGGCTTCTGGACAGCGGATGACGTGGCGACCTACCTGAAGGTGTCGCCTGCCTGGGTCTGGAAGCAGGTGCGGTCCAGCACGGGGTTCCCGTTCGTGAAGCTGGGGTCGCGCAACTACCGCTTCGATCCGGTGAAGGTCCGCGCGTGGGTCGAGCGCCAATCGTCAGAGGGACACCCGTGACGAGTTCCTACTTCCGCCCGAATCGCGCCGGACGGGCGCTCATCGCCGCAGGCAAGCGGCTCCGTCGGGAGGCGCCCGAGTACGGGACGTGGTGGCTGCGCTATCGGGACGAGAGCGGGCGCATGGTGCGTGAGCGGAGCACGGCTCGCATGCAGGCGGAGGCTGAGCGCCTCGTCCATGAGAAGGCCATCTTCGCGGAGCGGGTGAAGGCGGGTGTTGAGAAGCGGACAGTGACGCCCATCCAGTGCGACGAACTCCTTCGGCGCTACGAGGCGGCCAACCAGCACCAGGCGAGCTTGGGACCCATGCGGAGCCAAATCCGCCTGTGGATCGCCCCGCACTTCGGAAAGAAGCTCGTCAACCGGGTGACGCCGGAGGATTGCGAGGCGCTCCTCCAGAAGTCTCGTGACGCAGGCCAAGCCCCGGCGACCACCCGGATGCTCCACATCCGCTCGCGGCTTGTCTTCGAGTACGCGCGGCGGAAGCTGGGGCTCATCACGGAGAATCCCTGGAGCGCGGTGGACCGTCCAACCCTGGAGCGGCGTGCCGTGACGGTGCTGCAGCCGGAGCAGATTGCGACGTTGCTCGGCGCGGCCGGGCCGTGGCGCATCCTCCTGGTTGTGGCGCTGCTGACGGGCCTTCGCCGCGGCGAACTGGGTGCCCTGCGGTGGTCGGACATCGACTGGGGCGTGGGGGAGCATGGCGTCATCCACGTCAGGCGCAGCTGGTCGCGGAGCACGACGAAGGGTTCGAAGTCGCGGCTCGTGCCTATCCACCCGCAGCTCCGCCCGGAGCTGGAGGCTTACAGGCAGCGAGTCGGGGGCGGGGACGGGCTTGTCTTCCCGGCGCCGAGGAAGGGCGGCATGCGCCACACCAGCTGGCACGTGACGAAGCTTCTTCGCTCCATCGCCAGCCGGGCTGGGGTGGAACTGCCGGAGGGCTTCACCTTCCACGGCCTCCGGAAGCAGTTTGGCAGCTTCGTCCACCAGGCCACCGGGGACCTTGTGGCCACCCAGCGCCTGTTGGGGCACGCCTCCCCCCAGGTGACGGCCTCCATCTACCTGGCGGACGACGTCGCGCACCTGGCACGGCAGGTCGGCCGGTTCCGGGTGGTTTCAGGGGCGGCGGGCGAGCACACGGCGAACACACGGACCGGCCAGGGGCCGGTCCACAAGGGCAGTACCCTCAAAAAGGAGCAGCAAATGCAGGTACTTACGAGTCAGATTGTCCGCGGCGCAGGCCCAGGGCCTTCATCTTCTTGTAGAAGTGACCCCGCTCCAGGTCGAGGATCCGCGCCGCCTCCGTCACGTTGTCATGCGTGTGGGCGAGCACCCGCTGGATGATCTCCCGCTCCGCGTCCTCCACCTGCTCGCGGAAGGTCTGATCCACGCGAGGCCTCCAACCGCCCGCGTTCGCGGTGGCGGCGGGCTCGGCGGCGGGAGGCGCCGTCACCGCCACGGGCGGCGCGACGGGGGCGTCACCGCCGGCGGTGGGCTCGGGCATGGGGGGCAGGGGACGGCCCCGGGGCAACAGCTCCAGCGCGTCCGTGCGCGAGACGACCGGGCCCTCGCAGAGGATGGCCAGCCGCTCCACCAGGTTGCGCAGCTCGCGCACGTTGCCCGGGTAGTCATACGCGCTCATCACCGCGAGCGCGTCCGGCGACAGCGCCAGCGGCCGCCGCCCGTTCTTCGCGCACGCCTCGCGCAGGAACGTGTCGATGAGGTCCGGCAGGTCCTAGCGGCGCTCGCGCAGCGGCGGGGAGTGAATCTGCACGACGTTGATCCGGTAGTAGAGGTCCTCGCGGAAGCGCCCCGCGGCGATCTCCTTCTCCAGGTTCTTGTTCGTCGCGGCGATGACGCGCACGTCCACCTTGAGCGTCTCCGCGCCGCCCACGCGCTCCAGCTCGCCCTCCTGGAGCACGCGCAGGAGCTTCGACTGCATGGCGGCCGGCATGTCGCCGATCTCGTCCAGGAAGAGGGTGCCCTCGTGCGCCAGCTCGAACTTGCCGCGCCGCACGCTCACCGCGCCGGTGAACGCGCCCTTCTCGTGGCCGAACAGCTCGCTCTCGATGAGGTCGTGCGGCACGGCGGCGCAGTTGAGCTTCACGAACGGCCCGCCCTTGCGCCTGGAGTTCTGGTGCAGGGCCCGCGCGATGAGCTCCTTCCCGGTGCCGTTCTCGCCGGTGATCAGCACGCGCCCCTCGCTGGGCGCCGCGCGCTGGATGAGGGAGAAGATGCGCTGCATGGCCGGGCCGCCGCCCACCATGTCGAAGCGGCCCAGCTGCGCGCGCAGCTCCTCCAGTTCCTCCATCGCCGCCTGGTGTTTCAGCGCGTTCCTCAGCGCCACCAGCAGCCGGTCGCGCGCCAGCGGCTTCTCCAGGAAGTCTCGCGCGCCCAGCTGCGTCGCCTTCACCGCCGTGTCGATGGTGCCGTGGCCCGACATCATGATGACGGGCAGGTCCGGCTTGAGCTCCGTGAGACGCGCCAGCACCGTGAGGCCGTCCATGTCCGGCATCTTCACGTCCATCAGCACCGCGTCCACCGGCCGCGCGCTCACCACGTCCAGCGCCACCTGCCCGCTGCTGGCGAGCTCCGTGCGGTAGCCGGCCAGCTGCAACGACTGGCTCAGGGTCAGGAGGATGTTCTTTTCATCATCAACGATGAGGACGGCGGCGGGCATGGGCAAACCGCTCACACTCTCACGGAAATAATCGGGGCATCAAGGGTCTCGTGTTGCCCGGAGGGGCGGTGAAAAGACAAATCTTTTGACTCTCCCCGGTGGGTCCGACTACACGCGGACAGCCATGGCCCGCCCTCTGTGGGCCTCTCTTTTCCCGTGGTCGCCGTCGGAGGAATGATGCGTCGGATTTCGCTTTGGGCCGGGTTGGCCCTCGCCGTGGCCGTGATGACCGGGTGCCCGCCCACCTACCCCAAGTGCAACAACGACGAGCAGTGCCAGGAGAAGGGCGAGGTCTGCGTCCAGGGCCAGTGCCAGGAGTGCGCGACGGACGCGAACTGCCGGGAGGGCTTCACCTGCCAGGCCAACAAGTGCGCCCCCAAGCCGCCGGAGTGCACCACGGACGCGGCCTGTGGCGCCGGCCGCATCTGCGAGGCCGGCAAGTGCGCCGAGGCCCAGTGCAAGGACGACTCCGCGTGCAACGGCGGCACGTGCCAGGGCGGCCGCTGCCAGGCCCCCAAGGACACCTGCTCCGCCAGCACCGACTGCGGTGAGGGCCAGGAGTGCCAGGCCGGCCGCTGCGTGACGGCGGACACCTCCTCGCGCTGCGACTACTCGCCGGTGCGCTTCGGCTTCAACGAGTCCACCCTGGACTCCAGCGCCCAGTCGCGCCTGAGCGACCTGGCCGCGTGCATCAAGGCCAGCCAGGGCAAGATCACCCTGGGCGGCCACGCGGACGAGCGCGGCACGGAGGAGTACAACCTCCAGCTGTCCAACCGCCGCGCCGCGGCCGTGAAGCGCTACCTGGTCGACCTGGGCGTGCCGTCCAACCGGCTGTCCACGGTGGGCTATGGTGAGACCCGCCCGCTGTCCAGCGCGTCCACCGAGGAAGGCTGGGCGGAGAACCGCCGCGTGGAGTTCCAGCGCTAGTTCTGGGGTAGGCTCTGGCGCGCATGGCCGCCCTAGAGTCGGAAACGCGTCAGTCCTACCTCGTCTTCGCCTGTGGAAGCAGCTGGTACGCGGTGCCCGCGGAAGCAGCGGCGGAGGTCGTCACCTTCCCCGAGCTGACGCGGGTGCCGGGTTCCCCGCCCCACCTGCTGGGCGTGTTCGCGCACCGGGGTGAAGTCATCCCGGTGGTGGACATGAGCCTGCTGGTGGGCGGGGTCTCCGCCGGTTCCCGGCGCGCCGTCCTGGTCCGGCTGTCCCGCGGCACCCTCGCCCTCACGGCCAGCAACGTCGCTGGCGTGTCCGCGCTGATGGGGCCGCTGGAGCCCCTGGGCCCCTCGGGCGTGCATGTCCACCTGCGCGGCCCCGTGAAGAGCGGCTCGCGCGACGTGGCCGTGATTGAGCCGGAAGGCCTCTTCGACCACTTGAGCCAGGGCGGCTGAGCCCCATGCTTCCCGTGGGCCGGGTCGAGGGGACGCTCCTGTGCCATGTGGGGCCGCACCGCATCGCCTTCGAGGCGGGCGAGGTGGCCTCCATCGCCGCGCCGGACGCGGACACCGTGTCCGCCCACCGGGCCTTCCTCGGCGCCGGGGACGCCCAGCGCGTGCTCGTGACGGCCACCGGGGGGGCGGTGGGCGTGGACGGGCTGGAGATCGACTCGGAGGTGCTGTCGGTGCTGCCGCCGTCGCCGGTGGTGGCGGGGGCCTCCGGTGGCAGCCTGCGCGGCTTCGTGCTGACGCGCGGGGTGCTCTGGCCGCTCCTGCGGCTGGAGGCCTTCCAGCGCTACCTGCGCGGGCTGGAGGAGGGCGCGTGACGCCTCCGCCGGAGCTGCGCGCCCTGGGGCGCTGGACGACGCGGCCGCGCATCCCCGGCAGCTGCCTGGGCGTGGCCGTCGCGTTCCTGCACGTCCACCTGTCGCACACGATTCCGGAGGTGGGGCGCACGCCGCTGTCGGGGCTGATGCTGTGCGCGCTCGCGCTGTTCATCGGCGTGGGGTACGCGCGCGACACGCGCGCCCTGCGCACGCTCTTCGCGCTGGGCGAGGGCCGGCTGCCCATCACGCCGCAGCACCTGCTGGGGGCCGTGCAGGAGGTGGCGGCCATCCCCGGCCGCAGCTTCTGGTTCGTGATGCAGGGCTGGCTGGGCGGCACGCTGCTGGTGGCGCTGACCTTCCCGTCCATGGCGCACGTGCCGTGGACGGAGTCGCTGCGGCTGACGGCGCTGGGGATGTCCATTGGCCCCCTGAGCGCGATGCTCGTGTACCTGATGGTGGTGCGCCGCGCGCGGGCCACCCTGGACCGGCTGGTGTCGCTGGGGCTGTCGCCGCTGGAGGTGCTGGCCGCGCTGCCGCCCCGGCGCATGCACATCCGCCGCCGGCTGGTGATGTTCACCGCCATCGCGGTGCTGAGCCCGTCCCTCTTCATCCTGGACGTGGCCTTCACGCGCACGGTGACGGTGGTGGACGCCTGGGCCCAGGCCCGCACGCCCACGGAGCGGGCGGCGGTGATGGCGCGGGCGCGCGAGGGAGGCGGGCCGCCCCTGGGGCTCGTCGCGGGGGTCGTCACGCTGCTCATCCTGGGCACCGCGGCGCTCGGGGGCACGGCGCTGTCGGAGCCCCTGCGGGCCATCACCGAGGACGCGACGCGCATCGCCCGCGGCGAGGTGCGGCCCCCGCGCGTCATCCACGCCGAGGACGAGGTGTGGGCCACCTCCGCGGCCTTCACCCAGATGCAGGTGCAGCTGGTGCAGGCCCTGTCGCAGCTGCGGCGCGCGGGCATTCAGATCGCGTCCACCACCGAGCAGCTGGTGGCCACCAGCACGGAGCAGGAGGTGGGCGCGGACGAGCAGGCCGGGGCGCTCAACGCCACCAGCGCCACCACGGAGGAGCTGGCCCGGTCCGCGCAGCAGATCGCCGACAACGCGGAGTCCGTGTCCGCCATCGCGGAGACGACCTTCGGCGCTGCGCAGTCCGGCCAGCGCGGCGCCACCGCCTTCCTGGGCGCCATGCAGCGCATGAAGGAGGACAACGAGGCCATCGCGGACGCGGTGGTGCGCCTCAACAAGCGCGTGCAGCAGATCGGCAAGGTCGTGGAGTTCATCAACGAGATCGCCGACAAGTCGGACCTGCTGGCGCTCAACGCGGAGCTGGAGGGGACCAAGGCGGGCGAGGTGGGGCGGGGCTTCTCGCTGGTGGCGGCGGAGATGCGCCGGCTGGCGGAGAACGTCATCCGCTCCACGAAGGAGATCGAGGGCCTCATCGGGGAGATCCGCGACGCGACGAACGGCGCGGTGATGGCCACGGAGGCGGGCCTGAAGACGACGGAGCTGGGCACGCTGCTGGCGGCGCAGGTGGACGACAGCCTGGGGCTCATCCTGGAGCTGGCGCGGCAGACGTCGCACGCGGTGCGCAGCATCTCGCTGGCGACGTTGCAGCAGCAGACGGGCACGGATCAGCTCGCGGCGGCCATGGGGGACATCCTGCGCGTCACCGAGCAGAACGCCGCGGCCACCAAGCAGATGGTGGCGGCCAACGCGGACCTGTCCGCCCTGGCGGCGGACCTGCAGCACGTGGTGCAGCGCTTCCACGTCGAGCCGGCGCCCGACGTCGAGCCCTCCAGGGCACCCGGCGCGCCCGCCGCGACGGGAGGCGGGTGACATGGTCCGCTCCTCGCGCGAGGCGCCCCGGCGGGCCGCCTTCAGCCGGCAGCTGATGTTCCCGGTGCCGCTGGCGAACCTGGTGGGCTCCACGCTGGGGCTGCACTTCGCGTCGCTCGTGGTGGGCGACCCGTTGATCTCGCGGCTGGGCGCGCTGGTCGTCCTGGTGGTGGGCGTGAGCGCGCTGCACATGCTCCTGGGCGTGGGCGTGTCCCTGCGCCGCTTCCCCCGGCTGCGGGCCCTGGAGCGCGGAGCGCCGCCGCCCTCGCTGGAGCACCTGTCGAGCGCGGTGGGCGAGGTGGCGCGCGCGCCGGGCGAGGCGTTCTTCCGCTCGCTGGGGCTGTGGGGGCTGACCACGGGCGTGGTGGCGCTGGCGCTCTGGACGGTGATGGACCTGCCGGGGGCCGTCACCCTGCGGGCCGCGGGGCTGGGGGCGCTGTTCGGCCCGCTTACGTCGCTGCTCGTGTACGGGCTCGTCACGTTGAGGGCCCGGCGCGGCGTGCTCTGGGTGGCGGAGCAGGGGCTGACGCACGCGCAGGTCATCGCCGCGCTGCCCCGGCGCTCGCGCATCCGCGGGCGGCTGGTGGCCTTCACCGCCATCTGCGTGGTGACGCCCGCGGTGATGTCCGCGCAGGTCGTCACGGCGCTGTCGGACCGGCTCTTCAACCGGCTGCTGGAGGCGGGTGGTCCGGATCCGCAGGGCGTGCTGGTGGACGCGCTGCGGCTGGACGCGGTCACGTCCAGCGCGCTCCTGTGCGCGGTGGTGTTCGGCCTGGCGCTGGCCACGGCGTACCTGGGCGGGACGCTGCTCGGGCGGCCCATGCGCGAGCTGTCCGGCGAGGCGCGCCGCATCGCCGCGGGCGACCTGGCCAGCCCCCGGCTCGTGCCCGCGGAGGACGAGGTGTGGGCGGTGTCCGCGGCCTTCACCACGATGCG
>JAFADT010000124.1 GCA_023424585.1 Pseudomonadota bacterium | reverse complement strand
GTAGGTGTTGTACGAGCGCAGCACGCGCTTGATGTAGCCGCGCGTCTCCGCGATGGGGATCTCCTCCACCCACGCGTCCAGCGGCAGGTCCGGGTTGGCGGCGCGCCAGCGGTTCACCGCGCCGGAGCCCGCGTTGTAGCTGCCCACGGCGTACGGGGTGTGGCCCTTGAACTGCTTGATCAGCCCGCCCAGGTAGTGCGCGCCGAAGCGGATGTTCAGCTCCGGCTGGAGCAGCGCGTCCACGGTGAACTTCTTCACCTTGAGGTCGCGCGCCACGCCCTTCGCCGTGGACGGCATGAGCTGCGTGAGCCCCATGGCGCCGGCCCAGGACAGGGCCTTGGGGTCCAACGCGCTCTCCTCGCGCATCAGCGCCTGGAGCAGGTCCGGCTCCACGCCCGCGGGCGCGGTGTGCTTCTCGATCAGGTCGCGGAACGCGTTGGGATAGGCCACCTCCCACACCGGCCGCGTCTGCGCGGTGATGCGCCCGCTCAGGTCCTTGCGCAGCGCGAGCCGCGCGATGGCGTGCGCCGACCGCGCGTCGCCGGACTGCGCCAGCACCATGACCAACAGCCGCATGGACTCCGGCGGCTGGTTGGCGCGGTTCACCAGCATCAGCTCCGACGACACCGAGTCCGCGAAGCCCAGCCGCAGCAGCTCCACGCCCGCGCGGAAGTGGGGATCCTCCCCCATGGGGCCCGCGAACATCGGCCAGGGGCTGGCCGCCTCCGGCACGTCGAAGATGGAGGACGTCACGGCCTCCAGCCGCTTCGGCTCCAGCTCGCCCAGCTTCGTGCGCGCCATCAGGCCGTAGTACGTGGCCGGGTGCTCCACCGCGAGCTTCTCCATCAGCTCCACGGCGCCCTGGAGGTCGCCGCGCTCCTCCAGCGTGCGCGCCCGCCAGTAGCGCGCGCGCTCCACGTCGTAGGACTCGTCCGCGTTGGCGAACTGCTCCTCGATGCGGTCCAGGAAGGAGAAGCCCCCGTCCTCCGCCTTGGACGTGCGCGCCACCCAGAAGGCCTTGAAGAGCGCCTCGCCCAGGAAGTCGCCCTTGGGGTACAGCCGCGCCACCTCATCCAGGCGCGCCATGGCCTCCTTGGGGCGGTTCGTCTTCACGTACAGGTCCGCCGCGTAGAAGAGCGCGTCGTCCGCGAACGAGTGGTCCGGGAACTCCTTCGCCAGCCGCTCGTAGGTGTCCGTGCCGCGCTGCTGATCCACGATGGAGCGCGACGAGCCCAGCACGTACAGCGCGCGGGCCAGCAGGTCGCGGTCCTTGCACTGCTCCACCACCGGCGTGAGCACCTGGATGGCGGCCGTGTGCTGGCGCTCCTTGCGCTGCCCCTTGCCGAACGCGAAGTGCGCGCGGCACGCGAGCGCGTCCGGCAGCTTCAGCGTCTTGAGCATCGGCTCCAGGATGGCCATGCCCTGCTTGTTGCGGTGCGCCTCGATGAGCGCCTCCGCGCGGCCCACCCGGGCCTCCACCGGCGGCGGCTGCCCCTTGAGGCGCTTCTCCACCTGCTTGACGATGGGCGACAGCGGCTGGGCCGCCCACAGCCTCCACAGCGCGGCCTTCTCCGCGGCCTTGTCCTTCTTCTCCACCGCCAGGTCCGCCGTGGCGATGAGCGCCTCCGCGCCCACGTTGCGGCCCCAGCCCGTCATGGCGCGCTGGGTGAGCGGCGCCAGCGCCGCCATGGCGCCGTCGTAGTCCTTCTTCTTGCGCAGCACGCGCGCCAGGCCCAGGCGCGCGTCCACGTACATGCGCGAGCCCTCCGGCACCTGCTGGAAGCTCTCCGCCGCCTCGTCCAGCCGGCCCTGGGACTCCAGCGCCACGCCCGCGTGCGTGAGGCAGCGGTCCTTCAGCGCCGGGTAGTCGTTGGCCAGCGCCGCCATCTCCGTCGCCGCCGCCTTGTCGTCCCCGGCCCGCACCGCGGACAGCGCGCGCAGGTAGCGCACCGGCGGGCTGCTCCCTTCGCCCTCCAGCAGCGCGCGCGCCCGCGTGTACTGGCCCTTGTCGAACGCGTCCTTCGCGTCACGCTTCTTGCCGTCCGCGAAGTACGGCGTCAGGTCCTCCAGCCCGTAGCGGCGCCCGCGGTGCACCACCGGCGTGGGCGGCACGAGCCCCGGGAAGGCCGGGTTGAACACCTGCACGTAGCCCACCGGCAACGGCACCTTGTCCGCGTCCGGCGGCGGCGTCAGCTGCGCCTCCGACGGCGCGCTGTCCGTGCGCACGGCGGGGGCCTCATCCGTGTCGCCGGTGGCGGAGGCCGCCGGGGCCGGAGCCGGGGCGGCCCGCGCCGCCGGGGCGGAGCTGGGGTCAGCGGGAGCGGGAGCCTGCGCGGACAGCAGCGCCGCGGAGGCGAGGAGGGCGAGATGCTGGAGGGACACTTTCATTCGCGGGGGCCTCGAGGACCCTGGGTGATGCGCTCGGGCACGCCCGAGGACAACTGGGGATGGTTGGAAAATTTCCAGCCCCGAACAGAGGTTAGACTGTCCGCCTGCACATGGATATCCGCACTCAAAGCGCACTGCTCGCTTCCATCATCGGCCTGGCGCTGGGCGTGTCCATGTTGTTGCGGCCCGGACGCCCCCGGGTCCTCACGCTGTACTCCGTCTTCACCCTGACGGTCGCCGGGTACTACCTCAGCCTCTTCTTCCACAGCATCTTCCCCCCGCAGGACTACCCCTGGGTGTCCCGCATCGCGCTCGGGGCCACGGTGCTCGTCGTCTCCCTGGTGCCCGGGGCGGCGGTCGCCTTCTTCCTCGAGTTCCTGGGGGTCAGCAAGGGGGCCCACCAGGTCGGCCGGCGGCTCGCCCTCCTGTCGGGCGTCCTGGGGCTGACCGTCGCCGTTACGCCCCTGGCGGACAAGGCATGGGCGCGGGTGGCGATGGGCGCCTGGGTGCTGGGCACGCTGTTCACTTCGGTGTCCCTGCTGGTGCACCGGGTGCGCACGACGGAGTCGCGCATCGAGCAGTTCCGGCTGGCGTACCTGGCCATTGGCGCGGGCGCGGCGGTGCTGTTCAACGGGCTGGACTTCCTGTCGCGCAACGACATCCCGTTCCCCACGCTGGGGCCCGTCTTCGCGACGCTCTACCTGTTCTTCCTCGCGCAGACGCTGTTGCGGCTGCGGCTGATGGACCTGCACGAGCTGCTCGGAAAGATCGCCTCGCAGACGGTGCTGGCGATCATCCTCGCCTCGGTGTTCACCGTGCTGACCGCGTGGGTGGACGAGAACACGTCGCTGTTCGTCTTCAACACGGTGGTGGCCGCGTTCGTCATCCTCATCCTGTTGGATCCGCTGCGCACCAAGGTGGAGGAGATGGTGGTGCGCATCTTCTTCCGCGAGCGCTTCGCGCTCCTGGGCACGCTGGGCGCCCTGCGCGTGCGGATGGCGTCCGTCATCGAGATCTCAGAGCTGGCGCGCGTGGTGCTGGACGCGCTGCACGAGACGGGGCGCGTCACGCACGCGTCGGTGTACCTGATGGCGGAGGACCGGCCCGGGTACCGGCTGCTGGACTCGCGCGGCCCCCCGCCGGTGCCGCTCCTGGACACGGCCGCCGCGCGCGGCGTGCTCTTCGCGGTGGCCAGCGGGCAGAAGGCGGTGCTGCTGGAGAACATCGAGCGGCGCATCTCCGTGATGCGGGTGCAGGCGGTGGAGGGCAAGCGCTTCCGCGACGAGCTGAAGCGGCTCAACGACACGCGCGCCGCGCTGCTCCAGATGAAGGCCGGCATCAGCGTGCCGCTGATGGGCAACGACCGCGTCATCGGCTTCCTGAACCTGTGGGACGAGCGGGTGCCGGAGGCCTACGCGTCGGACGAGATCGCGCTCATCCTGGAGGTCTCCGAGCGGATGGCGACGGTGCTGGAGAACTCCAAGCTGTACGAGAAGATCCGCGAGCGCGACCGCCTCGCCGCGCTGGGGGAGATGGCGGCGGGCCTGGCGCACGAGATCCGCAACCCGCTGGGGGCCATCAAGGGCGCGGCGCAGTGCCTGGACCCCAAGCGGCTGCCGGGCGAGGAGGGCGAGTTCCTGGACGTCATCGTGGAGGAGGTCAACCGCCTCAACGGCGTGGTGACGGCGTTCCTGGACTACTCCCGCCCGCTGAAGCAGAACTTCGGGCCCACCGACCTCAACGAGGTGGTGACGCGCACGATGCGGCTCATCCAGAACGACATGCCCGCCTCCGCGGAGCTGGCGGTGGAGCTGGATCTGCGCCTGCCGCGCACGGAGGGCGACGCGGAGCAGCTCAAGCAGGTGCTGATCAACCTGGTGCAGAACGCGGTGCAGGCGCTGGGGCCGCAGCCGGGCCGCATCACGGTGCGCACGGAGAAGCCGGAGCGCTTCGGCGACCTGCGCAGCGCGGGTGGCGAGTTCGTGGAGGTGCGCGTCTCCGACAGCGGCCCCGGCATCCCGGCGGACCAGCAGCCGCACATCTTCGTGCCCTTCTTCACGACGAAGCAGAAGGGCACGGGCCTGGGGCTCGCCATCTGCCAGCGCATCGTGAAGAACCACGGCGGCAGCATCAGCGTGCAGAGCAAGATGGGCGAAGGCACCACGTTCATCATCCGCCTGCCGGCGCTGCCCGTCGAGGCGACGGAAGGCGCGCTGCCGGAGGGCACGCCCGTGCCGCCCACGCATCCCTCCCAGACCGCCCTCCCCGTCCCGGAGGAGCTGCGCGACCCCGCGGCCGCCCCGAAGACGCCGGAGCCCAAGCCGAAGAAGGAGAAGCGCCGCCGCGCGGGCTGACGCTCGCGGAAAAAGGCGGCCGGCCGGCATCCCGTTTCCGGGAAGGACCCGGTAGGCTGGCGGACGCCATGCAGGCGTGCCCCTTCTGCCAGACGACGATGCGCAGCGCCTACTCCCGGGGGCTGGTGCGCGACGAGTGCGGGGCCTGCGGGGCCGCCTGGTTCGAGGAGGAGATGCTGGCGAAGGTCGTCGGCGCTCCGACGCTGAAGGCCGTGTTCGAGCAGGCGAAGGGCAAGCCGGGGCGATGCAAGGGCTGTGAGGCCTCGCTCCAGTACGTCCCGGGCTGTCCGTCCTGCGGGCGTCAGGCGCCCACCTGCCCCACGTGCGGCAACGCGCCGCTGCCCATGGTGGAGCTGCGGGACGTGGCGGTCGATGTCTGCGGGAAGTGCCGGGGCGTGGCCCTGGACGCGGAGGAGCTGGCCCGGCTCCAGAAGGCCTCGGCGCCGGAGCCGCCGCCCCCCGCCGCGGACTTCGAGCACGAGTACGACCCCAAGCGGAGCCTGAGCCTGCTGCCCAAGGTGCGCGTGGGGGACGTGCCGTCCTGCACGACGTGCGGCCGGCGGCTGGACGTGCGCTACGGGTTCGTCTGGGAGGAGCGGCTGTACTGCGGGAGCTGCGCGCCGGAGGGCTCCGCGCCGTACACGGACGAGCTGACCAAGGCCCAGCCCAGTGAGACGTATGGCCGCCGCGCCCGGCACCTGAACAACAGCGCCGCGGAGTCCGCGGTCGTGTGGTTCCTGTCGAAGATCTTCAAGTAGCCGCGCGGCTGTAGCGCATCCGGTTACAGATCCGCGCTCCTCACGACGCATTTGTCACATTGATAAACACATCCAGGTTGTTGCACCCTGCTCAAGCACTGAACCCACGCAGGGAGTAGCTGGATGAAATGGATTTGTCTCATCGTGGCCGCGCTCGTCGCGACTCCATCCCACGCGAACGCCAGGGAAGCGCTTGAAATCAAGCTCACGTCCAAGGTGACGAGGTTTCCGGCGGACACGCCCGTGGACGTCACGGTCACGTTCACCAACGTGTCGGGCAGTCCGGTGCGGATCCTCGGCTACCACACGCCGGTCCTCGAGGGCATCGAGGCGGACATCCTCACCGTGTCGCTGGGAGAGAAGCCCGTCGAGTACATGGGCCGGCTCTACAAGCGCGCGGCGCCCACGGACAGCGACTACCTGACGCTGAAGCCGGGAGAGAGCGTCTCCGGCGTCGCGTCCCTCTGGGACAACTACGACCTGGCGGTCTCCGGGACCTACTCCATCCAGTACAAGACGGAGATCTTCACGCCCCAGTCCGACAAGCCCCTCGCTGTCTCCAATGTCCTCACCCTGGACATCGAGGGCCGGGAGCCGCGTCCCAACCCGGACGACCTGGAAGGCGAGACCAAGAGCGTCAGCGGCAACAACGAGAAGTTCAAGAAGTGCAGCGACTCCGAGAAGAACGACATCATCGCCGCGCGGCAGCATGCCTTGAACTACGCGGATGACTCGTATGACTACCTGGTGGCGGGGAACGTCACCTCCCGCTACACCACGTGGTTTGGCGCCAATGACAGCTCGCGCTACAGCACCGTCCGGGAGCACTTCCGGAAGATCCGGAACGCCATCGATGACGAAGACATCAAGTTCTACTGCAACTGCAACAAGAGCGCATATGCCTACGTGATTCCCTGGGAGAACTACAAGGTCCATCTCTGCAAGGCGTTCTGGACCGCTCCGATGACGGGCGGTGACTCCAAGGCCGGGACGCTGATCCACGAAATCAGCCACTTCTGGTGGACCGCCAGCACCCGCGACATCGAGTACGGGCACAGCGCGTCGCAGAACCTGGCCGCGACGAAGCCGGACAAGGCCATCAAGAACGCGGACTCGCACGAATACTTCGCCGAAGCCACGCCCTACGGCTCCTACAACCCCTGCGCGCCGACCGTCACGTCGCACACGGGCGCGCCCATCACCGCGAGCTGGGACGGGGCGAACTGCCGCGTGATGGACGTGCCCGCCGGGCTGACGGCGTTCATCTACAACAACGCGTACTACGTCAACGCGCTCCCCGGCACGACGTGCCCCGCGCCGTCCTCGTGGGACACCGCGAACTGCTACATCCTCCCCTACCCCTCCTGGAGCACCAGCTACTTCATCTGGTCCGGGAACCTCTACCTGACGCCCGGCCCTGGCAACGCGTGCCCCGCGCCGTCGACGTTCGACGGGGCCAACTGCTACGTCATGCCGCTGCCCTGGGGCTCGACGCCGTTCAAGTACGCCAACAACCTCTACATCACGCCGACCCCCAACTGTCCCATCGGTGGCTATGACGGCGCGCACTGCCTGGTGGGCACGGCGCCCGCCAGCCGGACCGCCTACATCTGGGGTTCGTCGTTCTATTACAGCCACTGAGGAATGACGGACACCGTGTCATGACGGGTTGTCATTGCTTGCGCCGCGCTCCCTGACACGAGGTCCAGGGACGGCGCGAGCGCCACGGCTGCGCCCTCTGGGGCGGCCTCTGGCCCCTGGCTTGCTCAAGGCCTCCCTGTTCCAAACAGGGAGGCCTCTTCCGTGAGCCATGTCATGCAGCAGAGGTCCGCGCAGGGCCTGTTCGTCCTGCTCGTCTTTTCGTGTGCCCTGACGGTCGCGTTGACTCTGAACCAGGTGCTCGCGCAGCTCGTGATGCCTGGCCTCCGGGACGGTGGGGCCGCGGCCCCGGGGCTGTCGAGCGCTCCGCCCGCGCCGGCGCTGGATGGGACGCGGCTGGCCCGGCTGACGGGGCTCTCGTCCGTCGCGAGCGTGGCGTTACCTCCGGAGCCGCCGCCGGACCTCAGCCGGAGCACGTCGAGTACATCGATGGCTCGGGGACCGCCCCGCCCGTCGCGGTGAGCGCCCATCCGGGGGCCGCGCAGCCAGGAGGTTCCGACCTGGGCCGAGGCATCCGCGAGACGGGCCCGGACACCTACGCCGTGCCCCGCGAGGACGTCGCCGAAGCGCTCACGCACCTGCCCGAGCTGTCGATGCAGGCCCGGGTGGTCCCCGCCTTCAAGGACGGCCGCCCCGTGGGCTTCAAGCTGTTCTCCCTCCGCGAGGAGTCGTTCTTCTCGCGGCTGGGGCTGCGCAATGGGGACGTGCTCCAGCGCATCAACGGCCTGGACCTGGACAGCCCCGACAGGGCGCTGGAGGCCTTCACGAAGCTGCGCGACGCCCGGCGCATCGAGCTGCAGCTCGAACGCGCCGGTGGCCTTGTCCGGAAGGTCTTCGACGTCCAGTAGGCCCTTACGCCTGCGCCGCCGCCAGCTTCTCCTGCGCGGCCTCCCACCGGGCATAGAGGTCTTCCAGCTCCTCCTTGCCCGTGCGGTGCGCGTCCATCAGCGGCTTCGCCCGGGCGAAGTCGTTGTAGAGCACCGGGTCCGCCAGCTGCGTCTCGCGGTCCTTCTGCTCGGCCTCCACCTTCGCGATGCGCTCCTCCAGCTTCGCGATCTCCTTCTTGATGGGGCCCTCCACCACGGAGCGCCGCTGGCGGGCCTCCGCCTCCATCCGCTTGCGGTCCTTCTCCGACACCGGCCCGGTGGCCGCCGCCCCCTTCCCGTTCGACGCGCCCGTGTCCGCGCCCTCCGCCGCCAGGCGCAGCTGCTCCTGGTGGTAGAGGTACTCGTCCAGGTTGCCCGGGTGCGACGTGAGCTTGCCGTCCGCCACCTCCCAGACGTGCGTGCACAGGTTGTTGATGAAGCTGCGGTTGTGGCTCACGAACAGGAGCGTGCCGCCGTACAGCTTCAGCGCCTCGATCAGCATCTCCGACGAGTCCAGGTCCAGGTGGTTCGTCGGCTCGTCCATCAGCAGGAAGTTGGACGGCACCAGCAGCAGCTTCGCCAGCGCCACGCGCGCGCGCTCGCCGCCGCTCAGCACGCCGATGGGCTTGTCCACGTCATCGCCGCTGAAGAGGAACGCGCCCAGCACGCCGCGCACGTAGCTCTCCGGCTTGTCCGCCGCCAGGGGCCGGACCTCCTCGATGATGGTGTTGCGGCGGTCCAGCTTGTCCGCGTGGTGCTGCGCGTAGTAGCCCACCACCACGTTGTGCCCCAGCGCCACCTGGCCGCTGTCCGGCGCCAGCTCGCCCGCCACCAGCTTGAGCAGCGTCGTCTTGCCCGCGCCGTTCGCCCCCACCACGGCGATGCGCTGGCCCCGCTCCAGGCGCGCGCTCAGCCCGTCATAGACGGTGAGCGGGCCATACCGCTTGCTGATGCCCTCCATCAGCACCACGTCCCGGCCGGAGCGCTCCACTTCCGGGAAGCGGAACTTCATCGTCTGGCGCTCTTCCAGGACCTGGACCTTCTCCAGCTTGGCCAGCATCTTCGCGCGGCTCTGGGCCTGCTTCGCCTTGGTGGCCTTCGCGCCGAACCGGTCGATGAAGCTCTGCAGCTCCGCGCGGCGCTGCTCCACCTTCTCCGCCCGGGCCTGGAGGAGCACCATCTCCTCCGCGCGCTGGCGCTTGTAGTCCTCGTAGTTGCCGGCGTACTCGCGCACGCCCTCCATCTCCAGCGACACCACCCGGTTGATCTGCCGGTTGAGGAAGTCGCGGTCGTGGGAGATGAGCACCATCGCCTTGTTGGAGCGGCGCAGGAACCCGTCGAACCACGCGAGCGTGGGCACGTCCAGGTGGTTCGTGGGCTCGTCCAGGAGCAGCAGGTCCGGGTCCTGGAGCAGCAGGCCCGCGAGC
>JAFADT010000074.1 GCA_023424585.1 Pseudomonadota bacterium | reverse complement strand
CTGGCCAGCGTGTTCTGCGTGTCCGCGAGCGTGGCTTCCGTGCGCGCCAGCGTGCCCTGCGTGTCCGCGAGGGTCGCCTCGGTGCTCGCCAGGGTCTGGCTGGTGGCCTCCAGCTCGCCCTGGGTGGTGGAGAGCGCCTCCTCCGTCTGCGCCAGCCGGGACTGGGTGTCCGTCAGCGTCTGGGTGGTCGCCTCCAGCTCGCCGCGGGTCTCCGAGAGCGTCCCCTCCGTGCGGGTCAGCGTGGCCTGCGTGTCGGAGAGGGTCTGGCTGGTGGCCTCCAACTCGCCGCGCGTGGTGGAGAGCGCCTCCTCCGTCTGCGCCAGCCGGGACTGGGTGTCCGTCAGCGTCTGGCTGGTGGCCTCCAGCTCGCCGCGCGTCTCCGCCAGCGTGCCCTCGGTGCTGGAGAGGGTGTTCTGCGTGTCGGCGAGCGTGGCCTCGGTGCGGGCCAGCGTGTCCTGCGTCTGCGCGAGCGTGGCCTCGGTGGTGGCCAGCGTCTGGCTCGTCGCCTCCAGCTCGCCGCGGGTGGTGGAGAGCGTCTCCTCCGTCTGGGCGAGGCGGGTCTGCGTCTCCGACAGCTGCTGGCTCGTCGCCTCCAGCTCGCCGCGCGTCTCCGCGAGGGTGGCCTCCGTGTTGGAGAGCATGCCCTGCGTCTCGGAGAGCTGCTGGCTCGTCGCCTCCAGCTCGCCGCGCGTCTCCGCGAGGGTGGCCTCCGTGCTGGAGAGCGTGCTCTGCGTCTCGGAGAGCTGCTGGCTCGTCGCCTCCAGGTTGCCGGTCAGCTCGGCGATGCGGGCGTCGCGGTCGGCGACGTCGGTCTGGAGGCCCTCGATGGTGCTGTCGCGCTGGGCGACGGTGTCCTCGAGCGAGGCCACGCGCGCGGAGAGCTGCTCGCCCTGGCGCTGGGCCGCGTCCAGCTGCTCGGTGAGGGCCTGGATCTGGCCGTTGAGGTCCGCCTCCAGGGCGTCCTTGGCGGCGCGCAGGTCCTCCAACTGGCTGGTGAGGTCCTGCTCCAGGGCGTCCTTGGCCTGCTGGAGCGCCTGGAGCTCCGCGGTCAGCTCGTTCTCGCGGTCCTCCAGGTGCGTCTTGACGGCCTCGACCTCGCCCTCCAGCTCACCGATGCGCTCGCGGTGCTGCTGGATGGTAGCGTTGAGCTCCGCCTCGCTGTTCTCGTTGCGGGCGATGGTCTCCTGCAGCTCGCGGTCGAGCGCGGCGAGCTTCCCGTCCCGCTCCTCCACGCGCTGCGTGAGGTCCGCCTCCAGGGCGTCCTTGTCCAGCCGGAGCTGGTCGCGCTCGCCGGTGACGCGCGCGACGTCGGACTCCAGGTCCGCCACCTGCTGCGTGAGGCGCTGCTCCAGCGCGGCGCGCTCGGCGGTGAGGCGTTCGATCTCCGCGTCCGAGCGGCTGGCGTGCTCCTCCGCCGTGGTGGCCCGGGCCTCCAGGCCGCGCACGGTGGCGTCGCGCTCCTGCTCGGTCTGGGTCAGCCGCTCCTGGAGGGCCTGGAGCTCCCCGCCCAGCTCGGCGTAGCGGTTGTCGCGCTCGCTGACGGTGCGGGACAGCTCGGCCTCGAACTGGTCGCCGCGCTCGCGCAGTTGGAGGATGTCCGCCTCGTTGGCGCGGACGGTGTCCTGGAGCTTCTGCTCCTTGACCTCGAACTCCAGCGTGACGACGCCGAGGTGCTTCTCCAGCTTGTCGTACTCGGTGCGCCAGTTCTCCAGGTCCGCGCCGCGCCGGGCCAGCTCCTCGTCGCGGAGGTTGACCTCCTTGCGCAGGACGTTGATGTCCTTCTCCTTGGAGGCGACGACCTCGATGAGGTCCTTCTCCGAGGAGAACTTCTGGAGGAGCAGGTCGTCGACGGTGGCGCCGTGCTCGCGCTCCTTCTGGACGATGGACTGCTGCGCGTCGTTGAAGCGCCGCAGCAGGTCGTCCACCTGCATCTTCAAGCCCTGCAGCTCCACGTCCTTCTCGTGGAGGCGGTCCTCGACGGAGAGCAGCTCGCGCTCGCGGACGCTCCAGATCTCCGACAGGCGCGCGAGCTGGGCTTCACGCGTCTTCAGCTCGTCCCGGAGGATCTGGATCTTGCCCTCGGGCGTGCCCATCAGCTCGCGGCGCGGGGGCGGGCGCTTCAGCTGGCGGGACTCCGCGAGTAGCTCCGCCTTGCGGTCCGCGATGGACGAGAAGGCCCGGTCCATGAAGGCCTTGTCCTCGTCCGTCATCGCGCTGCGGCGCTCGCGCTTGGGCAGCTTGGGCGGGGCGCCGGTGCGCACGCCGGGCATGGGCGGCGGGGCTTCCCGTGGGGCACCGGAGAGCGCGGCGTCCAGGTCCGCGTCCGAATCATCGGAGCCGGGAGGCACGATGCCCGCGCTCATGGACGCCAGCTCGCCCATCTCGAATGGGATGACGAGGTAGCCGTCCGCGGCGGCCGGCGTCTCACGGTGTTTGTTCAGACCCTCCACACCCGAGTCGGAGGAGAGCAGGAGGACCTTGAGGTTCTGGCCCCACTTGCCCTTCTTGATCTGCCCGCAGAGGGCGAAGCCGGACTGGTCCGGCAGCTCCGCGCGCACGACGACGAGGTCTGGTCGGCGCTTCTCCAACTCCCGCTGCGCGTCTGACGCAGTGGTGGCCATGGCCGTGTTGTAGCCCGCGCTCTTGAGCACGGAGGCCATGCTGAGTGCGAAGTCGTTCTGGCTTTCGACGATGAGGACGCGACGCTCCATGAAGCCCTTCACCCAGCAAAAAGTGCAGTGAAAACCGCCACATCCTAGCGGGCGGGGCCGAGGCTTGAAAAGTTTCCGAGCAGCGCTCGGTCGGCTGCCTCACGAGTTCTTGCCGCGAACCGCTCCCTGGCCGACAGGCGGGACTGCCCCCGGGGGCACGTCCGTGTCCGGATCCCGCCCGGGAAAGTTGGT
>JAFADT010001005.1 GCA_023424585.1 Pseudomonadota bacterium | reverse complement strand
GACCTTCACCGTGCCCAGCGACAGGACGAGCCACGTCGCCCCCACCCACAGCGCGAGCCCCACCGTCTCCAGATCCCGCTTGCGCACGGCGCGCACCAGCAGCCAGCAGAACGCGACCAGGGGCACCACGTTCGGGAGGGGCTGGAGGCTGGTGCGGTTGACCTCGTTGAGGACGGCGTCCAGCGGGCGGCGCCAGGGCCCCACGTCCACCGTCGGATCCTGGAAGAGGTGCGCGCGCGTGACGCGCGACTCCAGGTCGTGCAGCTCCGGCCAGCGCCACGCGGAGTAGAGGCTCCACGGCGCGGCCACCACGAAGGCCGCGGCCCCCATGGCCACCACCGTGCGCAGCCGCGGGCCCGGACAGAAGCGCAGCCGGCTCAGGGCCCACAGCGTCGCGCCCACGCCCAGCGGCGTCAGCGCGAGCCCCGTCTTGCAGAGGAAGCCCAGCCCCACCACCGCCCCCGCCGCGAGCCCCCACCGCCACGAGTCCTCCCGGGTGGCGTGAAAGAGCAGCGCCACCGCCACGGCGTTGCAGCCCGCCAGCGTGCAGTCCGTCACATCCCCGAAGAAGCGCCCCTGCACGAGCTGCCAGCCAAAGGGCAACGCCAGGAACCCCGCCGCTCCCAGCGTGGCCCACGTCCGGCCCGCGGGCCGCCGCGCGATGAGGTAGATGGCGGCCCCCGCGGCCAGGTGGCCCAGGAGCGAGGCCAGCCGCAGCGCGAGCGGCGTCACGCCCACGACGTACATCATCAGCGCCCCGAACCAGAAGGGGCCCGTGGGCTTGTGCATCCAGATGTGCGCGGCCCACCAGTGCCGGATGTCGCTCGGGTAGAGCGGATCCTTGTAGATGTGCGGCGTGAAGAACGTGTCGTGCGTGCCGCGCGCGGCGGCCTGATGCATCGCCTCGTCCCAGTTGTAGATGGCGGGATGGGCCAGGTGCGGCGCGAGCTGCGCGAGCCCCCACACCACGAGCGCCGCGACAAGCAGGCCATCGAGCTTCGTCCGGAAGGGGTCAGAGGGCTGGGCGGCCTGAAGATGCGTGCTCATCGGAAGGGGCGTGAATTCACCATCCACGCCCTGGGACCGCAAGCCGCCCCCCTCCTGACCGCTACGCGAGGAAGGGCCTCGGGGGCGCCCCGCGAGCAGCCCGGTACGCCAGGCCGCTCAACGTCACCCCGGCCATGAGCGACGCATAGCCCACCAGGGGCCACGCGGTGTCACCGTCCAGCAGGACGACCATCGAGGTCCCCAGGGCGCCGACGACGAGGCTCTGGATGCAGAAGGAGAGCGCGACCGCCGCTCCCGCCACGGCGTCAAAGGCCTGGAGCGCGCCATTGGCGGTGACGGACGCGGCGAACACGATTCCGATCGCGATGACCCAGATGGGCATGACGAACGTCCAGAAGGACGGCGCCGCGAGGAGCTGCCCCACGGTCAGCAACACCGCGCCCAGGAGCAGCAGGAGCATGCCGTGCGCGAGGCTCCCCGCCAGCGGAGCGGATCCAGACGAGACGGCGCCGCACCACCTGTGTCGTCTTGAGTGTATTTCATTTCATGACTGGCTTTCCCGTTGCAGGGTAGCCCTCCCGCCCTTGAGCTGGAGCCGCCCGCCGGGAGTACCTGGTTGTTGGAATCCTGGCGGCGCGGTGCCCGGGTGCCGCGGTGGAAGTTGCATGTCGCGCCAACTGCTACGCTCGGCGGACTCCACTCCGGGACTCCTCCACCCATGAAGCGCACCCTCCTCGTCCTGCTGACACTCGTCCTGCTGCTCGCGGTCGGCCTCGTCGCCCGCACGCTGCGCTTCGGTTCACGACAGGTCTCCGCCGAGCCCGCGGACCCCTTCCCGGTGGATGCCGCCGCGGCCGCGGGCCGCCTCGCCGAGGCGCTGCGGCACAGGACCCTCGCCGCGTCCGACGGCCTGGGTGCGGACGACGCGGCCTTCCAGGCGCTGCATGACCAGCTCGTCGCGCAGTTCCCCCGCGTGCACGCGCGGCTCACGCACGAGGCCGTGGGCGCGCATTCGCACCTCTACACCTGGAAGGGCTCGGAGCCCGGCCTCGCGCCCGTGCTGCTGATGGGCCACCTGGACGTGGTGCCCGCGGAGGCGGAGGCCACCTGGAGCCACCCGCCCTTCGACGGCGCCGTGGCGGAGGGCTACGTGTACGGGCGCGGGACGCTGGACGACAAGGGCAGCGTGCTGGCCATCCTCGAAGCCGTGGAGGGCCTGCTCGCCGAGGGCCACCAACCCCGCCGCACGGTGATGCTCGCCTTCGGCGCGGACGAGGAGGTGGGCGGGCAGGACGGTGCCGCGCGCGTGGCGGCGCTGCTGCGCGAGCGGGGCGTGCGCCTGGCTTCGGTGCTGGACGAGGGAGGCCCCATCGGCGTGGGGCTGGTGCCCGGCGTGGCCGCGCCGGTGGCGCTGGTGGGCATGGCGGAGAAGGGCTCCGGACGCGTGGAGCTGACGGTGCGGAGCGAGGGCGGGCACGCGTCCATGCCGCCCCGGCAGACGGCCGCGAACACCCTGGCCCAGGCGCTCGTGCGGCTGGAGCAGAACCCCTTCCCGCCCGAGCTGCGCGGCGGGACGCGGGCCCTCTTCGAGTACGTGGGGCCGGAGATGGGCTTCGGCATGCGCCTGCTCTTCGCCAACACCTGGCTCTTCGCACCCCTCATCGAGCGGCAGATGGCCGCGTCGCCCTCCACGAACGCCAGCATCCGCACCACCCTCGCGGCCACCATGCTCGAGGGCAGCCCCAAGCCCAACGTGCTGCCCGCGAAGGCGCGCGCGGTGCTCAACGTCCGCCTCCTGCCGGGCGACAGCCTGGAGGACGTGCGGAGCCACGTGCGCAAGGTGGTGGAGGACGAGCGCGTGGAGCTGGTCGTCGAGGGCGATGAGGCCTCGCCGGTGTCGCGCCTGGACACGGAGGGCTGGCATCAGCTGCAGCGCAGCATCCGGCAGGTCTTCCCGGACGTGCTGGTGGCGCCCTTCCTCACCGTGGCCGCCACCGACGCCCGCTACTTCCATCCGCTGAGCGACAGCGTCTACCGCTTCGTGCCGGTGCGGATGAACCGGGAGGACCTCACGCGGATGCACGGCCGCGACGAGCGGCTCTCCGTCGAGGAGCACGCCGCCGCCATCCGCTTCTACGCGCAGTACCTGCGCAACACCACGCGCTGAGCGCGCCTACGCCGCGACGGTTCGCAGCAGCTCGTCGAGGTGGGTGAAGACGACCGTGGGCGCGCGCGAGCGCAGCAGCGCCTCCGTCGCGTAGCCCCACGTCACCGCCGCGGTGGCGATGCCCTCGGCCGCCGCGGCCTCGATGTCGCGCACCTCGTCGCCCACGGAGAGGGCCTCGTGGGGGCGCACGCCGGCGGCCTTCAACACCTTCCGGAACTTCGCGCGCTTGCTGAAGAGGCCCGCGCCACAGGCGTAGTGGCGGATGCGCGCGGAGGCCACCGGCCCGAGCACGCGCCGGATGTTCGCCTCCGCGTTGGAGCTCACCACGGCCAGGGTGATGCCCCGCGCCTGCAACCGCTCCAGCATCGCCTCCACGCCCGGGAAGAGCGGGATGCGGTGCGCGTCGCGCGCCGCGAGCTTGCGCACGTGCGCGGCGATGAAGGGCAGCTTCCACCTGGGCACGCCCAGCGTCGCGATGAGGGCCCGGGTGTCCTGGCCGCGCAGCGCTTCCAGCTCCTCCGCGCTGACGCCGCGGAAGCCGTAGCGGCGGGCCACGTCGTTGAAGACGCCGCGCATCCAGCCCGCGCTGTCCGCGAGCGTCCCGTCGAAGTCGAAGATGATCAGCCGGTATGCCATGGGTGCCTTCGCCTCCCGGGCCTCAGCTCAGCGTCCCGCAGTCGGCGATGCGCTGGACCCGGAGCGCGGCCAGCCGCGCCAGCGGTGCCGCCACGTCGGGCCCTTCCAGCAAGGCCACCGCGCGGGCGACAGCGTCCAGGGTGGACATGCCGGCGGGGTGCGAGGGCTCGCGAAGCCGGAGCAGCCCGGGCTCGGGCGGGGGCAGCACCAGCCGGGGGAGCGCGCGCAGCTCGGGGAGCCGCTGGGTCATCCTCCGCGCCTGCGACCAGTTCGCGTCCAGCACCACCACCTGCCTGGGCGGGGGCGCGTCCGGGGGCGCGGGGGCCCCGTCCGGGAACAGCAACCACGTCCCCGGCTCGGTGAGGACCTCCATGTCGAAGGTCCCCGCCATCGAGCCGTGGATGAGCAGCCGCGAGTTCGCGAGCGCGTGCGCGGCCACGCCCCCCGTGTTGCTCCGCTTCGAGACCTCCATCACGTGCTGGAGGAAGACGAACCGGGTCCGGGTCTCCACCCGGGGGACCTCCGCGCACAGGCACAGGTGCTTCGCCAGGTTGCAGCGCGAACAGCGGGGGGGACGGGCGGCACGGGGAGGCATCCTCCCGTCATCCTGGGCCGGTCCCCGTTTGAAGAGAAGCGCTCGTTGCCGGAGAGGCAGCCACCGGGCCCACGGCGGGTGGCACGGCGCCCAGGCCCAGCTTCTCGCGCCGGGCCAGCTCGCTCGCGCCCAGAAAGCCCCGGATGAGCCCCCCGAAGACAATGGCGCGGAAGGCCAGCCCCCAGAGGACGGACAGCCCTGACGATCGCGGCGACATCACTGTCGCGTACACCCCGAAGAGGCTGTCGACGGAATAGATGAGAATGGCCACCAGCGGCGCCGCGCGGGAGCGCTTGAACATGAAGAAGCCCAGCGCGGCCAGGACACCTCCGAAGAGGAGGTTGAACACAACCACGCGAAGCTGCTTCACCGGGTTGCGCGCAATGACAAACGACACCATCGCGGACGCCGTGATGAAGGACGCCAGGCCGTAAAGCATGAGCGTGCCGGTCCGCACCCGCCGGATGGGATCCGTCGCGGTGTCGGGCAGGGGCACGCCGTTGCGCAGCACCCGCAGCTCCGGCGTCATGACATGGACGAGCTGGACGTGCAGCGCGCTTGCGTCCGGGAGCTTGAACTCCACGCCCTGTTCCAACTGGAGGGGGTCTTCCACCGAGCCCACCCGCTGGCCCTCCAGTTCGACCTCCAGGTCCCGGTAGTCGGCGCGCCACTGCAACTTCAGGCTCAAGGGCCCGCCCTCTTCCAACGCCAGCCTCATCGCACCCATCGACGAACTCCCACGCCAGCTCAGAAGAAGTGGTTGTACAGCGCCAGCCAGAGAAGAAAGAGCATCACCACGTGGAACCACCCCACGTTGCGTGCGATCACCGCCGGCTCGCGCCCGGACAGGGGCGCCTGGCCCGCCTCGATGGCATTGAGCTCCTGCTGTCCCAGCACCAGCCCGGCGATGCCAGGAATGAAGCCGCAGAAGCCCACGGTGGCAAGCACCAGGGCCAGCACCGCCCGCCCGGAGGGCTTCTCGCTCCGGCTCAACGCATGGCAGGCGGGGCACAACCCGCGCCCCCCGGCGCCTTTGCGACACAGGGCACAGGTGAAGGTTCCGCACCGGGAGCAGGTCTCTTCCGCGAGCGTATCGGGATGTCTGGGACAAGAAGCGGCGGGCACTGCATCCATCCCATACCCATATCATTCACTGCGTCCTGGCGGCGCGTTCGAAGGCCTCGCGGGCGCGTTCCCTCTCCGGCCGGTGCTGCTGCGCCCACGTCGCGAGCGCGGAGACGGGTTCGAGCAGCGCCCCCCAGCGCTGAAGCGGCGAACACGCCCTTCAACTTCTTCCTCGCCGCGCTGTCTTTGTCTTCTGGGGCGAAGGTCCCGCGCTGGGCATCCGCATTGGCCGAGGACCGCCCCCGGACGCAGCTCCGAGGGCCGGTCCCCGAGCGCCCCCTGGCCGTCAGGCCTTGGCGCCCTTCGTGGCCTCGTGCTCGTCGCGGCCGTGCACGGAGGACACGGGGCTCGTCGCCTCCACGGCGGAGAAGGTCTCCAGGACCTTGTACGTGTGGCTGGCCCCTCGCGGCACGAGCCAGGAGTCCCCCGGGTTCAGCAGGATGACCTGCCCCTCCAGGTGCAGCTCCGCGCGGCCCTTGAGCACGAAGCCCACGGTCTCGTAGTCGCGGGTGCTGGCGGGCTTGGCCTCGGCGGGCGGCTCGTCCTCCCACAGCCGCATGGCCACCCGGACGCCGGATGCGAGGTACTTCTGGCCCATCTCCCCCTTGGGGGAATGGCGGCTCTCGACCTTCTTCACACTGGTGTCGCCCATGTTCGCCTCTCCTGGGGGCGGCGTGAGGCGCCGCGCTCCTCCTCGGGAGAAGGTAGGCAAGGCCCCCGGCGGTGGCGGACCGCGTCGCGCAGGCCGCTCGCCCGCCCTGCGTCCAGAAAGACGAAAGCCCAGCCTCCGTGGGGAGACTGGGCTTCGAGGACTCACCTCAGGGGGTGAGTCGCAGGTCCAGCTCGCTCAGGCCGCGCGGACGTTCTGCGCCTGAAGGCCCTTGGGGCCGCGGGTGACTTCGAACTCCACCTTCTGGCCCTCGGCCAGGGTGCGGAAGCCATCCATGTTGATGGCAGTGTGATGGCAGAAAACGTCCTCGCCATTGTCCTGCGCGATGAAACCGAAGCCCTTCGCGTCGTTGAACCACTTCACGGTACCAGATGCCATTGTGAGTCTCTTCTCTTTCTCTGCTCTGTGCGGGTGACCGGCTCACGCCTGTCACCCATGCCGGAACGCACATCGCCCCGGCATTCCGGGCACTCTACCCACTTCCCGCCCGAACACCACCATCGCGGGCGGAATCCAGCAGGAAGCCGTCCTTCATCCGACACAGCGGACCCGGACGAGGCCCGGCGATTGAACATCCCATGCCCCACCGGGCATTCCGGACACCCCTCCCCGGCCCTTCACACTTCTTCACCGCCGCCGGGCGTGGGCTTCACACCCGCCCTCTACCTTGCGCTCCGTCAGAAACGACGCGGGCCCGCCGGTGCGGTGCCCGCCTGCCTCCTGGAGCCAAGACCATGTTCGGATTCTTCTTCGGTACCGCCTGCCTCGCCGGTCTCTTCGCCACCCTGCGTCGGGGCCGCTACGGCTCCCCCCCCCACGGCCGGGGGGGCCGCTGGGGCATGCGCCCCCGGCTGCGCTGGCTCTTCGAGCGGCTGGAGACGTCTCCCGGCCAGGAGAAGGTCATCGTGAAGGCCGTGGAGAACGTCCGCGAGGCCTTCGCCAAGGTGAAGGACCAGTGGGGCCCCAGCCGCACGTCGCTCGCGGGCTCGCTGCGCGGCGAGCACTTCGACGGCGCCATGCTGCGCGAGCTGTTCAGCCGCCACGACGTGGCGCTGGAGACGCTGCGCAACGCCGTACAGGACGCCCTGTCCCAGGTGCACGAGGCGCTGGAGCCCAACCAGCGCCGCGAGCTCGCGGACATCATCGAGCACGGCTGGGGCTACGGCTGGCGCGGCGAGGGCCGGGGCTGGCACGGCCGGCACTGCGGTGGGTACGGCCGCTGGGGTGGCCGCCCCCACAACGATGACCGCCCCGCGTCCTTCATCTGAACCCCCTGCCCCCTCCTGGAGACTTCCCATGAGACACCGCCTGCTCGTCGTCCTCCTCGCCGCGGGTGCCATCGGAGGCTATGCCTCCGGCTTCGCGAGCCTCGCCCGCCACCACCGCGCCCACTGCCACCGGGGCGACTGGGGGGGCCCCGCCTACCGCAACGGGATGCCGCCGTACTGGGA
>JAFADT010000993.1 GCA_023424585.1 Pseudomonadota bacterium | reverse complement strand
GGCTGTACGTGCCCAGGTCCCAGCGGGCCGTCCCCGCGCGCGGGCCATACAGCTCCGGGTCGCAGCCGCAGTAGAGCGGCCGGGCCGCGGGCGAGCCCAGCTCCCGCTCGATGCGCTGGAGCGTGGGGCCGCCGGTGAAGGACAGGTAGAGCTGGTAGCCGGGCACCAGGTGGGGCGCGAGGTACTCGAAGTCCCCGCGCGCGAGCTTCGCCAGCGTCACCGGCGTGTCGATGTCGTAGAAGGCCGTGACGCCCCTCGCGGTGCCCTGCACCCAGGCCCCCACGTCCACGCCCTGCGGGACGTAGGAGCCCACCACCACGAGGTCGGCCTTGCGGACCTCGGAGGTGAAGCGCCCGCGCAGGTCGTCCAGGCTCGCGTACAGCGCCGTGCGCCCGGCCCCCGCGCCGCTCGGGTCGCGGTGCGCGGCGTACCAGGACACGTCCCGCTCCAGGAAGAGCACGTCGTGGCCGCGCCGCACCAGCTCCCGCACCAGCGCCCGGTAGGTGGTGGCGTGGCCGTTGCCCCAGCTGGAGGTGATGGACAGCCCCAGGATGACGATGTGCATGTGCTGGGGCTCCATCACGCCGGCCCTCCGCGTGACGGGGCGCGGTACCCCAGCGCCGCCTCCACCTCCACCGCGCGGTGCGCGTACGTGTGCTCGGCCAGCACGCGCCGGAGCGCGGCCTGCCCGATGCGCCTCGCGTCCTCCAGGGTGAGGCGTCGCAGGTGCTCGGCGACCTCTTCGCCGGAGCGGGCCACCAGCACCTCGCGGCCGGGCTCCAGGAACCGCGCGACGCCCTCGAAGGCGTCGGTGATGAGGCAGGCGCCGGCGCCCGCGGCCTCGAACACGCGCGTGGCCGGGGAGAAGCCGAAGCGGGCCATGCTGTCGCGGTGGATGTTGAGCACCGCGCGCGCCGAGCAGTTCACCGCGTTGTGGTCCTGCGTGTAGACGTGGCCCAGGCGCACGATGTTGGCGGGCAGGACGCGGCTCTCCCAGCCGCTGCCCCCCAGGAGCATGCGCGAGCGGGGCAGCGCCTCCGCGGCCTTGAAGAAGAACGCCTCCACGCGCGCCTCGCGGTCCGGCAGCCGGTTGCCCAGGAAGGACAGGTCGCAGGCGAAGCGCCAGTCGGGGGGCACGGGGTGGTGCGTGTCCGGATCCAGCGCGTTGTAGATGGGCACGCAGTGCCTCGCGCCCAGCTCGCGGTACGCGTTCACCACCGGCGCGCCGCCGCCGTAGGTGAGGATGTGGTCATAGCGCGGGATGAGCGCGCGGAAGCGGTGGTGGGCGTCCTTCGCCACGACCTCCAGCGTGGCGGGCGCGTCCACGTCCCAGAACACCACCTGCGTGCCGGTGCGGCGCAGCTCCGGCACGCGCGACTCCAGGTACGCGTCGAAGACGCCCACGCCGCTGGCCTTCACCACCACGTCCGCGCCGAAGGCGTCGTCCAGGCACTCATCCAGCGAGCCCATGTTGTTGGCGTAGACGACGACGCGGGCCCAGTCCGGGTCCTGGATGTCGCGGTGCTCCTGCCGGCCGTAGGCGTCCGGTTCGTAGAAGGTGACCTGGTGGCCGCGCGCGTGCAGGGCGCGGATGAGGCCCCGGTAGTAGGTGGCCGCGCCGTTCCAGTAGGCGGACACCAGGCTGGAACCGAAGAAGGCGATGCGGAGGCCGTGGCTCATACGAAGACCCTTTCGGAGGACTGCGGACGGAGGACGTCGCCGGACATGCCCAGCGACTGACAGATGCCCAGGAGCTCCTCCACGCGGTGGGCGCACGTGTGCCGCGACAGGACCGTGCGCAGGCCGGCCATCGCGAACGCGTGCCGCATCTCCGCGTCCGCGACGAGCGCGGACAGGTGGCGCCGCATCTGGGCTCCGTCGCGGGCGACGAGGTAGTCCTGGCCCGCGGTGAAGAGCCCCTCCGCGTCCTCCCAGGGGGCGGACACCAGGGGGATGCCGCACGCCAGCGCCTCGAAGGGGCGGATGGTGGGGATGCCGGGCAGCAGGGTGGCGTAGGGCCGCCGGGGGATGTGCACGGTGACGCGCGCCTGGGAGAAGGCCATGGGCACGCGGTGGTTGGGGAGCCAGCCGGCGTATTCGATGCCGGCATCGAAGAGGGCGCGCAGGGCGGGGGCCGGGTAGCGCACGCCGTGCACGCGCGCGGTCAGCCCCAGCGCGTGGACCGGCTCCAGGAGGAACGCCTCCAGCTCCTTCGTGCGCTCGTCGTCCCCCCAGTTGCCGATCCACACCAGGTCGCGCACCTCGCGGTTGCGCGGGTGCGGATGGAACACGCGCACGTCGGCGGCCTCGTGCCAGGTCCAGGCCCGCTGCGCCTGGCCTCGCTCCAGGTAGAGGTCCCGGAGCACGTCTCCGAAGGCGAGCACGCCGTCGTACCGGGACAGGTCAGAGGCGGCCATCGCCTCGGGCGAGCTCATGCGCCGGTGGTGCGTGTCGTGGAAGAGGAGGCGGAAGCGGCCGCCGTCGCGGCGGTACCTTCCGATGCGGCGCACCAGGTCCGGCGGCGTCCACTCGTGGACCAGGACCAGGTCCGCGCCGTCGAGCACGGCCTCCAGGTCCAGCGCGTCGGGTGCGTACCGCTCCGGACGCACGTGCGGGTACATGGCGCGCAGCTCGCCGAGCGCGGCCAGGCCGAGGGGCTCCTCCAGGAGGTTCTGGAGGCTCCACGCGTCCGAGGGCTCGAGCACGCGCACGGCGTGACCGCGCACGGCCAGCTCCGTCACCACTCCGCGCAGGAAGTGAGCGTTGCCGTGGTTCCAGTCCGACAGCAGGGAGTGGCAGAAGAGGATGACGCGCATGGGTGGACAGGCTCCTCGGTTCGTCAGGACACGCGGCGCCCGGGCTGGACGAGGCCCGCGTAGAGCTCCAGGTAGGCCTCCGCCATCCGGCGGGGCGTGAAGGTGAGCGCGCGCACCGCCTCGCCCGCCAGCCGCACCAGCCGCGAATAGATGCGCCAGTCCTTATCGAGCTCGAAGTCCCAGTGGGACTTGTTGTTCGGCTCATTCCAGAGCTTCACCGCTTCAATCATCGCGCGCCCCCTGTCATCCAGGGTGTGCAGCACCCGTGGCCTTTCAAGGCAACCACCCCCCAGGGGCATCCCCGCGCCCCATGGCCACCCCTCCCCACCGGGCCCCTTGCTACAAAGTACGAAAGGCTTCGTTGACACCTACGAAATCGTTCGTATATCTCTGCGTAGAGAGCCGTGAGGAGAGAGGGAGCCATGAGCCGAGGAAAGCCGCCGCGACCCACGGATGCCGAGCTGGCCATCCTGCGGGTGCTGTGGGACCAGGGGGCACGCACCGTGCGCGAGGTCCACGAGACGCTCCAGGACGGGAGTGGTTACACCACCGTCCTGAAGACGATGCAGATCATGACGGAGAAGGGGCTGGTGACGCGCGACGAGTCCCAGCGCGCGCACGTCTACAGCGCCCGGCTCCCTCGGGAGAGCACCCAGCAGCAGCTGGTCACCGACCTGATGGACCGCGTGTTCGGCGGCTCCCCTGCGCGGCTCGCCCTGCAGGCCCTGTCCACGAAGAAGACGTCCCCCGAGGAGCTGGCGGAGCTGCGCCAGCTGCTGGATTCGCTCGAGAAGGAGCCGGAGCCATGAACGGTCTCATCCTGGAAGCGGTGGGTTGGGCGCTCGTGCACCTGGTGTGGCAGGGCGTGCTCGTGGCGGCGGCGCTGGCGCTGGCGCTCCGATGGGTAGGCCGGCGCTCGGCGAACCTGCGCTACGCGCTGGCGTGCGGCGCGCTGGGCATCATGCTGGTGCTACCAGTGGCCACCGCGTGGCGGCATGCCTCGCGCGCGGTGGAGCCCCGCCCGGTGCGCTCGACGGCCCTCGCGCGGGTACCGGCGTCCGCGCAGCGACCGGCGTCCCTTCCCCTCGTGACGCTGCCCACCACACTCCCTGTGTCCGTGAAAGAGCCAGCAGCGCTGCCCCGGCTGGACGAACTGTTCCAGCAGGTGGGCGAGCGCCTGCCCTGGCTGGTGCTGGCATGGGGCCTGGGCGTGGCGGCGTCGTCAGTGCGCCTGCTCAAGGGCTGGGTGGGCCTGCGGCGCCAGGTGCACGAGGCGGTGCACGCATCGTGGGAATGGCAGCAGCGAGTGGCGGTGCTGGCGCGGCGGCTGAACCTCACGCGTCCAGTGCGCCTGCTGGTGTCGTCGAAGCTGGACGTGCCGTCCACGCTGGGCTGGCTGCGGCCGGTGGTCCTGGTCCCCACCGCCACGCTCACCGGGCTGACCGTGCGGGAGCTGGAGCTGGTGCTGGCCCATGAGCTGGCCCACATCCGCCGTCACGACTTCGCGGTGAACGTGGTGCAGACGCTGGTGGAGACGCTCCTCTTCTACCATCCGGCCGTGTGGTGGATGTCCCAGGTCATCCGCGTGGAGCGGGAGAACTGCTGTGACGACCTCGCCGTGCGACAGGGTCCCGGCGCCCTCCCCTATGCCCGAGCACTCACCTCACTGGAGGCCCTGCGGCTGCAGGGCATGGACGCCAGCGGCCCCGCGATGTCCGCGCTGGGAGGCTCGTTGAAGGACCGCGTGCGGAGGCTGGTGGTGGCGCCCCCGTCGCGGTGCTCGTCGCGCTGGGCGGCGGGGGTCTCCATCGTCACGCTGGCCAGCAGCCTGGCCCTGGCGGCGCCGCTGACGGCGCTCGCCGTGCAGCCCGCGAAGGTGACCGATACGAAGCCCACCCTGAGCGGCACGCCCACGACCCTGGCTCATCCGGGGGTCGCCGCCTCCGTGGACTCCACGCGAGCCGCTTCGATGCCCACGCCCGCCGGCTCCGCGTCCACGTCGATTGCGCCCTTCGTGACGCACGCCGGCTCCCTGGCCGCGCCGGTCGCTTCATCGGTGTCGGCGCCGCTTGTTGGTCCTCAGCCCGCGCGGATCTCCGCATCGGCGCTGTCACCGTTTGAGGCCTCCCAGGGAGAATTGCTCGCCGTCGCTGCGGCGACCCCTCCCCCGAGGTCAACTCCCGCGCCGGTCATCGCCGCCGCGCCCGCTCCGCAGCCGGTTTCCGCGCCGGGCATCGCCGCTGCCCTCGTTCCGAAGCCGACCTCCGCGCCGGACATCGCCGCTGCTCCCGCTCCGAAGCCGGTTCCCGCGCCGACCATCGCGGCGGCTCCGACCGCGGCTCCGGCTCCCGCGCCGGTCGCCGCGCCCTCCGACAAGGAGAAGACCCGCGCCGCGCGGAAGGAGTCGGATGACGCCGACGAGAAGACCCGCGTGGGCGTGGATCCACTGAGCGTGGACCAGCTCGTCGCGCTGAAGGTCGCGGGGGTCACCCCGGAGGCCGTCGAACGCATCTCCGCCATGGGCTACGCCCCCACCGTGGACACGCTGGTGAGCATCCAGCACGCCGGCATCACGCCAGAGTACGTGAAGGCCATGACGGACCGCTTCGGCCGCGCCATCCCCGCCGAGCAACTGGTGGCCATGAAGCACCTGGGCGTCACCCCCGAGTGGCTGGGGCAGATGGCGGCCCTGGGCTTCGGCGAGGAGAACCCCGACGACCTGCTCGCCGCCAAGGCGATGAACATCAACGCCACCTGGCTCAACGAGCTGAAGGCCGCCGGCTTCGGGAACCTGACGCTGGATGAAGCCGTACAACTGCGCGCGATGTCCGTCGACGCCAGCTTCCTGCGCGAGCTGGACGCCGCGGGCGTCAAGCCCGCCACCGTGGATGAGCTGGTGCGCCTGCGCGTCGGCGGCGTGGACGCGGACTACATCCGCCGCATGCAGAAGCCCCGGAAGTAACCCCCTCCACCTCCCAAGCGGTCCCACCGCGCGCTCCATCCCGAGCACGCGGGAGGGCCGCGCCTTGCCGAAGAAGGAGTCGCCGTCATGACGTCGCGCCTGTCTCCGTGGCTCACCCTGGCCGTGATGTTCCTCGCCCTCCCCGCCCTCGCCGCCGAAGCGCAGCGCGCCGGCATGTGGGGCGCGTACGTGAAGGAGCAGCAACTGCAACTGTCGTTGCACCCGAAGGACCACCCCGATTCGCACCACGGCTTCTCCGCCCCGCTGTCCGACTTCCAGGGGCTGTCCACGGCGGACGGGAGCAGCGCCCCCTTCAAGCTGGTGCGAGAAGCGGGCACGTTCGACTTCGAGGGCCGCTTCAACGACGGGCAGGGCGCGGGCACCTGGCGCTTCAGCCCGGACGCCCGCTTCACGAAGAAGCTGGCGGAGCTGGGCATTCCCCAACCCACCTCGGACGAACAATTCCTCATGGCCAACGTGAACGTCGGCCCCCAGCGCGTCCAGGCGCTCGCGGCCGTGGGCCAGAGGGTGACCACCGTGGATGAGCTGGTCCAGGTGGGCCTCTTCCAGGTCACCCCGGAATACGTCCGGGCCATGGCCGCCGAGGGCTACCCGAAGCTGACCCTCCAGCAGCTGGTGGACTGCCGCATCCACGGCATCACACCGGAGCGCATCCAGGGCCTCGCCGCGCTGGGCTTCAAGGAAATGCCCCTGGATTCGCTCCTGGCCATGACCCTCCATGGCGTGACACCGGACTTCATCCGCGAGATGCGCGGCCTGGGCTTCCCGGACCTGAGCGCGGACGACCTCGTCTCCATGCGCATCCACGGCGTCACGGCCGCCTTCGTGAAAGAGATGCGCGGCATGGGCTACACGAACGCCACCGTGGATGACTTCGTCTCCATGCGCATCCACGGCATCGACTCCATCTTCGTCCGCTCGATGTCGAAGCCACGCAAGTAGCCCGCGCTGTCGTGGGTTTCCCTCACGCGCGCCAGGCCGCCCCGCCCAGTGGTGGGGCCGGGGCAACAAGGGGGTCGTCGAGCGCATGGACCTCCAGCGCGGCGGCCACTGGCGCTTCGTCGGGCACGCCCCCAACGGCAGCACGCACGGCTTCGAGGGCCGCCACCGCGAGGTGACACGACCCGCAGCGTCCGGGGCGCGAGGCGCTCCACGGGAGCGC
Source organism: Pseudomonadota bacterium (assembly GCA_023424585.1). GTDB lineage: Bacteria > Myxococcota > Myxococcia > Myxococcales > Myxococcaceae > Corallococcus. Next base: position 4,634 of record JAFADT010000993.1, on the reverse strand, counting down.
TCCACGCGAGGAGCGACCTCAGGCCGGAGGTGTTGAACACCTGCCGGTGTCCGGCGCGAAGTCCCGCGTCGTCCGGCGGCGTGGCCGGGCGGCACGGGCCGCATTCCGTCATACCCCCATCCTGCCTTTCGGTGTATCCCTGGCTCCTCCCACGGGCTTCCCCCCTGCCCGGCCCCCCAGGAGCGCAGCCATGCACCACAGCCGACTCAGCACGTTCGTCATCGACTGCAAGGTCGAGGACATTGACGCCGCCGCCCGCTTCTGGAGCGCGGCGCTGGGACGGGCGCTGGCCCCGGCGGACCCGGACTCCCCCACCTACCGCGAGCTGGTGGCGAAGCCCGAGGAGCCGATGATCCTCATCCAGCAGGTGGAGCACGAGAGCCGCATCCACCTGGACATCGAGTCGGACGACCTGGACGCGGAGCTGGAGCGGCTGGAGGCGCTGGGCGCGAAGCGCATCGCCTACGTGAAGCGCTGGTGGGTGATGGAGTCTCCCACCGGACAGCGCTTCTGCATCGTCCGCCCGCAGCGCGGCCCCCTGGAGGGACGCGCCAACGTGTGGGACGGCGAGGGCCGCTGAAGGAGGCGCCCTACCCCGTCCCCAGCGCGGCCTGGAGCAGGTCCAGCAGCCCCGGCCACTCCTCCGCGGACAGCCACAGCCCCTCCGGCGCGTGCGCCGCGGTCATCCGCAGGGAGGAGGACTCGAAGAGGCGGGCCGCCAGCGCGCCCTCCTGGGGCAGCCGCCCCTCCAGCCGGAGCACCTGTCCGTCCCAGGCCAGCTCCGGCGGCAGCAGCCGGCGCGCCAGGGCCTGGAGCGCGCTCTTCCCCGCCCCCGAGCGCAGCGCGCCCATGAGCAGCGACGACGCGCCGGGGGAGCCCTCCAGCTCCACCCGGCCCGGCGTGGCCAGCCACAGCGTGTAGCGGCCCCGGGCCAGCTCCACGCGCTGGGGGGTCGTCTCCACGCGCAGCTTCCAGCCGCGCACGTCCAGCCGCAGGTCGTACACGGTGGCGGTGCTGTCCCAGGAGCGCAGGGTGAGCCCCTTCACGCGGCCCAGCACGCCGCGCGACAGCGCCTCCACCCGCGCGTGCGACAGGCGCACCCGCCGGCCCGCCACGTCCACCGCCACCTGGTTGGACAGCCCCTCCGGCAGGGCCCGGGCCCACGCGAGCACCCCCTCCAGCATTCCCGTCCACGGCTGCCCCGCCATCGCGCGTCACTCCCTCTGGGGCCCCACCCGCCTCCCGGCGTGGGCGCCCGGCGGCGCACAATGCGGGACGCGGGCCCCCGGTGCAAAGCACACGCGCGGTGCTACGGTGCGCCCGTGTCCCAGAGCGAATCCCTGTCGGAGCGGGTGGAGCGGTTGGAGCTGCCCTTCAACGAGTACGGTGTCGACCCGTACGGCATCTCCAAGAAGCACCTGAAGCTGGCCCTGGAGTTCTTCGCCTTCCTCTACCGGAACTACTTCCGGGTGCGCTGCACCGGCGTGCAGCACATCCCCCGGAAGGGCCGGGGCATGTTGGTGGGCAACCACTCCGGCGGCGTCGCGGTGGACGGGATGATGGTGCTCACCTCCACCCTGCTGGAGATGGACCCGCCCCGGCTCGCGCAGGGCATGGTGGAGCGCTTCATCCACAAGTTCCCCGTGGCCTCGCTGTGGGCCAGCCGCACCGGCCAGTTCACCGGCCTGCCCGAGCACGCCGTGCGCCTCCTGGAGGACGACCGGCTCCTGATGATCTTCCCGGAGGGCGCGCGCGGCACCGCGAAGCTCTACCCGGCCCGCTACTCCCTGGTGGACATCGGCACCGGGTTCATCCGGCTGGCGCTCCAGACGCGCTCGCCCATCATCCCCTTCGCCTTCCTGGGCGGCGGCGCGGCCATCCCCACCGTCATCAACGCGTACGCGCTGGGCAGGCTCCTGGGCGTGCCGTACGTCCCCCTGACGCCGTACCTGCTGCCCCTGCCCCTGCCGGTGGGGCTGGAGATCCACTACGGCGAGCCGCTCCTCTTCGAGGGCACGGGCGACGAGGAGGACCACGTCATCCAGGGCTACGTGGACCAGGTGAAGGCCCGCATCCAGCAGCTCATCGAAGACAACCGCGCCGAGCGCAACCTGCGCCGGGCCCGGAGGCTGTTGCCATGAAGGTGTTGATCGCGGGCATCTCCGGCGGCATCGCGCGCAGGCTGGCGCTCAGGCTTCGCGACAGCGGCCATGAAGTGGCCGGCATCGACATCCGGCCGTGGCGGGACGCGCCCAGGGGCATCGAAGTCCACCCGGTGGACCTCCGCAAGCGCGCCGCCGAGGACGTCTTCCGCCGCTGGAGGCCGGAGGCGGTGATCCACATGGCCACGGTGACGGCGTTCACCGTGCAGGGCCGCGAGCGGGGCCGCATCAACCTGGACGGCACCAAGGCGCTGTTCGACCACTGCGCGGCGCACGGCGTGAAGCAGGTGCTCTTCGTGGGAAGGCACACGTTCTACGGCGCGGCGCCGGACTCGCCGCTGTACCACTCCGAGGACGAGCCCCCGCGCGCGCTGGAGGCCATCCCCGAGCTGGCGGACCTGGTGGCCGCGGACCTGTACGCGGCGACGGCGCTCTGGCGCCTGCCGGACGTCACCACCGCGGTGCTGCGGCTCGTCTACACGCTGGGCACGCCGGGCACGGGCACGCTCGCGAACCTGCTGCGCGGCAGGCGCGTGCCCATGGTGCTGGGCTATGACCCGCTCTTCCACGTGCTCCAGGAGGAGGACGTGGTGACGGCGCTCGAGCTGGCGCTGGACAAGAAGGTGCGCGGCATCTTCAACGTCGCGGGGCCCGCGCCCATCCCGCTGTCGGTCATCATCAAGGGCACGGGCCGCACGCCGGTGCCGCTGCCGTCCCCGCTGCTGTCGGTGCTGATGGGGCGCGCGGGCTTCCCCCGCCTGTCCGTGGGGGCCACGGACCACCTGCGCTACCCCATCGTCGTGGACAACAAGCGCTTCCTGGAGGCCACGGGCTTCCATGCCGCCTACGACGAGGGCCGCATCCTGCGCGCCTACGCGGACGCGCTGCCGGTGGACCGGGCGGGCCATGGTGGCTGAGACCCTGGGCGCGGCGCCCGCCGCCTCGCCGGGCCTGCTGCGCCGGGTGGAGGCGGTGGTGTTCCTCACCGTGTTCCTGGACCTGGTGGGCTTCGGCATCGTCATCCCGATGCTGCCCTTCTACGTGCAGTCCATGGGGGGCTCGGCGCGCACGGTGGGCGTCCTGCTGGGCTGCTTCAGCCTCACGCAGCTGCTCGCCACGCCGCTGCTCGGGCGGTACTCGGACGGGCACGGGCGGCGGGCGGTCATCCTCCTGAGCCTCCTGGCGAACGCGGTGGCGATGGGGCTGTTCGCGCTGGCCAGCCACCACCGGCTGCTGCCGCTGCTGTTCGCGTCGCGCATCCTGGCGGGCGCGACGTCCGGCAACATCGCCGCGTGCCAGGCGGCGCTCGCGGACGTGACGACGAAGGAGACGCGCGCCCGGGCCATGGGCCGCATCGGCGCGGGCATCGGCCTGGGCATGGTGCTGGGGCCCACGCTGGGCGGCCTGTTCTCCGGGCTGGGCCCGTGGGTGCCGCCGCTGCTCGCCGGCGGCCTGGCGCTGGTGGGCTTCCTGGGCGCGCTCCTGGCGATGCCAGAGACGCACCCGGTGGAGCAGCGCGTGGCGACGCAATCCCAGACGCGCTGGGCCGCGCTGAAGGACACGCCCCGGCGCAAGGCATTGGGGATGGTGCTGGGGTTGTTCTTCGCCGTGTTCCTGTCCATGACCACGCTCCAGGTGGCGTTCGCGCTGCTGGTGCAGGCGCGGCTGGGCTGGGGCTCCAAGGAGGTGGGCTACACCTTCGCGGTGGTGGGCGGGCTGGGCCTGGTCATCCAGGGCGGGCTGATTGGCCCCCTGGCGCGCGCGGTGGGCGAGCTCCGGCTGCTCATCGCCGGGGGGCTCCTCCTCGCGTGCGGCATGGCGGGGGTCGCGGCGTCCCACCAGGCGCTCCCGATGATGGCCGCCGTGGCGCTGGTGGGCGTGGGGATGGGCTTCCTCCAGCCCTTGATTTCGAGCCAGGCCTCCCAGGTCGCCCCGCCAGGGCAGCAGGGCGCGGTGCTGGGGCTGGCGCAGTCCTGCGGGGGGCTCGCCCGCACGGTGGGTCCGGTGGCGACAGGCTGGATGTATGCGTCGTGGAGCACCCAGGCTCCCTTCCTGACGGGCATGGTCTCGGCGCTCGCGGCGGCGGGCCTGGGGGTCCTTCTCCGTCGGGAAGCCGGGGACGGCGCGGGGCGGTAAAGCCTTTCAGACCCACCCGGGTCCCTTCCTCCCCGGCAACCCCCTACCTCCTTTGGGGGGCTTGTCTTCACCCGACCCGTGGGAGCAGGCTTTTGCTCACGAGGGGGCGGTGAAGCCATCACTCCCGGGGGGTAGCGCTTGCCATTGGCGGGGGAAGTCGCGCTGCTGGATGCGTTGGACCGCCAGGCCCGGCGCCGGGCGGAGGGCATCGCGACGCTGAGCGTGTTGGAGGGACCCGAGGCCCTGGGGGGGACCCTCTGGAACCGGTGGGCGGCGCGCCAGGGCCTGACGGTGGTGGAGGTGTCCGGGGAGGACCCGCGAGCGGCGGCGCTGGAG
>JAFADT010000917.1 GCA_023424585.1 Pseudomonadota bacterium | reverse complement strand
GGCGTGAGCCCGTCCACGCGGGTCTCCAGGACGGGCTCGTCATCGTCGGGAACGGGAGGCGGCGTCATCCGCGTCTCGAGCCCCGTGAACTCGGGGACGCGCGGAGCCGAGGGGGGCGCGGCGCGCTTCTGGTTGCCCCAGGTCCTCCGGCCGGGATTCCCCGCGGCACGGGCAGCGGCCTCCGTGGCGTCGCGCTGCACGGAGGCCGGCACCTGGGTCTGCTCGGTCCGGACCTCCTCCGTCTCGTCCAGGTCGTCGTCGAGCGGTGCCACCCGGGTCTCGTCGATCCGCTCCGGCTCGTCGTTCCTGCGGTGCCCCTTGGCCATGTGCGCGACCTCTCGCGCCAGACCATAGCGCTTCGCACGACTTCCGGGGGATGCGCCGTACGCGTCAGTAGCGGGGCCAGTCCGGAAAGGCGATCTCGATGGCCCCCCCGAGCCACGACGCATAGGCCGCGTCATCCGCGAGGGGATACGCCTTCCCATACGTCCGCTCGAAGTGCTCCGCCCAGTGCGGCTGCGAGCCATCCAGGTCCGTGAAGCCGTACTCGCGCGCCAGCGTCCACGACGCGACCACGCGCCCCGCCCTGCGGTGGACCTTCGGATCCGCCGCGAGCGCCGCCACCGCGCGGCCCACGTATGCCGGCGTCTCCGACGCGATGAAGTCGGGGACGTCCTTCACCGCGTCGCGCCAGTTGGCCTCCGTCACCCCGAAGCCATCCAGCATCTCCTCCGAGCGCAGGAACCCCGGCGTCACCGCCAACGCCGTGATGTTCGTGCGGCGCAGGTCCCGCGACATCGCGAAGGCCAGCCGGATGACGGCCATCTTCGTCACGTCATACGAGACGCCGCCCCGGTACCCGAACGAGTCCCCATCCGTCACCTCCACGATGAGCCCCCGGTCGCGCTCCAGCATCAGCGGCACCGCGTAGCGGCTGGTGACGAGGTGCGTATACACGGCGCGGTCGAACATGAGCCGCGCCTTCGCGGGCGACTGCTTCCAGAACGGCAGCCCCAGCTCGTGCAGCGCCTCCCCGCCCCAGATGTCGTTGACCAGCACGTCCAGCTTCCCGGCCTCGGAGCGGATGCGCCGACACAGCGCCTCCACCTCCTCCTCCACGGAGTGGTCCACCCGCACCGCGAGGCCCTTGCCGCCCAGCGCCGTCACCTGCTCCGCCGTCTCTTCGATGGTCTCCGGCCGGGAGGCCCCGCTCGCCAGGTTCCCCCGCACGCTGCGCCCGGTGCAGTACACCGTGGCCCCCGCCGCCCCCAGCATCGTCGCGATTCCCCGGCCCGCGCCCCGCGTCGCTCCCGCGACCAGGGCCACCTGTCCCTCGAGTGGCTTCATGTCCGTGCTCCCCTTTCACGCGCCACCTTGCCTGCCCAATCCTGACAACCCCTGTCATGATTCCCGCCCCAGGCTGCACCTCTCTCCCAGGCCGGAGGGCCCATGCGCGCGGATCGCCTCGTCCACCTGTTGATGCGCCTCCAGGCCCGCCCCCGCAGCACGGTGGGCCAGCTGGCGCGCGAGCTCCAGGTCTCCAGCCGGACCGTGCACCGGGACCTGGACGCGCTCTCCACGGCGGGCGTCCCCCTCTACGCCACGCGCGGGGCCGCGGGCGGCGTGGCGCTGATGGAGGGCTGGCGCACGCAGCTCACCGGCCTCACCCGCCCGGAGCTCCAGGCCCTGGCCACGGTGGGCGCCCCTGGAGCCCTGGAGGACCTGGGCCTGTCCACGCCGCTGCGCACGGGGCTGGTGAAGCTGGCGGCGGCCCTCCCCGCCCTCCAGCAACCCGCGCTGGAGCACGCGCGCCAGCGGCTCCACGTGGACGCCTCCGGCTGGTTCACCGGCCGCGAGCCCCTGCCCCACCTGGGCAAGCTGCGCGACGCAGCCTGGCAGGACCGCCGCGTGTCCCTCGGATACCAGGACTTCGAGGGCACCCGCTCCCGCCGGACGGTGGACCCCTACGGGCTCGTCATCAAGGCGGACCGCTGGTACCTCGTCGCCGGGACGGACAAGGGCCCGCGCGTCTTCCGGGGCGGGCGCATTGGCGACGTGCGGCTGCGCCCGCAGGGCTTCACCCGCCCGCCGGGCTTCGACCTGCCCGCGTTCTGGAAGGACTGGTGCGCGAGGTTCGCCACCGAGCGCCCCCGCTACGACGTCACCCTCTCCTGCACCGCGGAAGGGGAAGCCGCGTTGCGGAGGCTGCGTCCCCCGGCGGACGGTGAGCGCCTGGACAGGGCCCCCGCGGCACGCGGTGGGAAGCGGGAGGTGACGCTGAACTTCGAGCGGGAGGCCATCGCGGTCTCCCAGCTGTGCGAGATCGGGGCGGGCGTGGAGGTGCTCGCCCCGGAGCCGCTGCGCCAACGGCTGGCCGCGCTGGCGGCCTCGCTGCGGGCGCTCTACGGCGGGCCCGGCAGGGAGGGGCCGGGCCGCCGGGCCCGCTAGAAGTGCAGCGGGTGGCCCAGCGTGGCCTCGGCGCCCTCGTGCATGATCTCCGAGAGCGTCGGGTGCGCGTGGATGGTGTGGGCCAGCTCCTCGGTGGTGATCTCCAGCTTCATCGCGACGCAGGCCTCGGCGAGCAGCTCCGTGG
>JAFADT010000898.1 GCA_023424585.1 Pseudomonadota bacterium | reverse complement strand
TCCCCCCGATGACGTATCCCTCCCCCTGATGACGTATCCATGGGGGGCTGAGCTAGGGTGACGCGCCATGGTCGCGCCGAAGAACCGTCCTCCCCAGGATGCCCTGCCGCCCCGCCTGGATGCGCTGCTCGAAGCCTTGATGGACCGCGACTTCGCGGCGCGGCTGCGCAAGGTCTACCAGGCGGCCGCCGTCGCCATCGACCGGCTGGGACACCTGAGCATCGTCAAGTACGAGCCCACCACCGCCGAGCCCGACGACGCCGCGGACCTGTCCCTCTGGGAGACGATGGCGCCCGCCATCGGCGAGACGCTGACGGACGTGAACAAGCTGGTGGCCGCCATCCGCGACGCCTTCCCGCCGCCCGCGCGCGCCGCCACGTCGAATGACGGCGGCTGGGCCCCGCCGCCCGCAAGCTCCGACGAGCGCCTGTCGCAGGAGGCGGAGGCCGTGCTGCACGCCAGCGCGGAGCGCCTGTCCAGGCGCGTGCAGGAGCTGGGCGTGCAGATGCGCCGGCCGGAGGTGGTGAGCGACCGCTGGACGCTGATGTCGGAGCTGGCCGCGTCGCGCGCGGACTTCCGCAACCGCATCGGAGACCTCGTGTACCTCACCGCCGCGGCCTTCGCGGTCGTGCGGCGCGAGGACGTGGTGCCCGGCTACGCGAACCAGATGGGCGCGCGCGTCGCCCTGCGCGGCGCGGCGGCGGACCTGCGCCGCTCGCTGCAAGGCCGCCTGGAGCGCGCCGCGAAGGCCACGGACGCCCAGCGGCCCGCGCTGGCGAGGCAGGCCGAGGAGAGCCTGGCCGCGTTCGTGACCCTGCCCGCGTCGCTGGCGCTGAAGACGCCCATCAAGCGCGAGATCGTCGCGGCGCGAGGCCGGCTGCGCGAGGCGGGCGCGCAGGCCGCGCTGGGCCCGGAGGTGCTGCCCGGGCTGGTGGAGCCCTTCCTCGCGCGGATGGAGGAGGCGATGGAGGAGCTGACCCGCACGTGGCTCACCGTGCACGACCGCGCGGTGTGGGCCGCGAGCGGGGCCCGGCTGGAGCAGGTGGAGATGCACCTGGAGCTGGGCTCCCCGGGCGCGGCGCGCGTCCTGGAGGAGGCGGTGACGGCGGCGGGCGCGCTCTCGGGCCGCTCGGCGCCCTTCGACGCGTTCCTGCGCAAGGGCCGCCAGGAGGCCGCGGCGGGGCTCGACGAGGCCGGCGCGCGCGACCTGCTCGCCCGCTTCCGCGAGCGGCTGGCCAGCCTGCCGTTCAGCTAGGGCGCCGCGCCTCGACAGGACCCGGAGGCCTCCGGGCCCTGGAAGCGAACGGCTGGACGCCTCAGGGCTTCGCGGGCGCGGGCAGCGCGGGGGCTTCCTGCTTGGGAGGCAGCACGCGCAGCTCCTCGAAGCGCTCCGCCAGCGTCTGCGGCGTCAGCTCCTCCTGCCACTGCTTGGGGTTGGTGTTCCATCCGAAGTCGGCCGGCACCTTGCCGCCCCCCTGGCTGGAGTAGCCAATCATGTCCGGGAACTGCGCGGACCAGCGGCCGCCCGGATCCGGCTCCTTGGTGACGTGCTGCCGGTTGGGAAGGATGAAGGGCCTGGGCTTGGGAGCATCACTCATGCAGCCAAGCCTCTCCGAAAGAAGCCTCATTGGGTAGAGCCAAGCGGGGTCCCTGCCGCCCCCGCGCATGGTTCTTGGGGGGCAGCACGCTCGGCCCCAGCTCGAACACCGCCGCGAAGTAGCGCGCCTGCGCCTCGCTTCCATAGCGGTAGCGCCGCACCCCCGCCGCGTGGGCCACCTCCACCCGCCAGCCCTTCCGGTCGCACATGACCTTCACTGTGTTCCCTGCACCCATCCCACGCCTCCCCTGGCCCGCTGCTGTCCGTGGGGGTGCGCCATGAAATCCCCGTGCCAGCGCCCGCCCGCCCGCCCAAGGGGTTGTGATGTCGGGGGGTGAGCAGAGCGAGGGGGGCCGGTAACGATTGCAGGCTGCCCTGGAGGGCCGCCTTCTGTCCCTGAAAGGTGGGGCAAGGTGCCGCACCGGGTCCTCGCGAGGGGGGACCGGTCTGCTTGTGTCGAGCCGATCCTGCGTTAACTCAAGGGTATGACCCAATTCGAGACCCAGAGCGGAGAGCGGTTCGCGGACTTCGATCTACCCGAGGGCTGCATGATGTGCGGCGGCGCGGTCTCCATCCGGGCCACGCCGGCCGGCGCACACGGCTACTGCCCCCAGTGCCACGTGCTGTCGCGTCCGCAGATGCGCGTGAAGCCCAACGGCGTCGAGCTCTCCTTCCAGACCACGGCGCTCGCCTGACCCGGGGCGCCCGCCGCTTCAAGATGACAGCCCGCCCGGGGGCACGCTCCCCGGCGCGGCGATGATGAGAGCGCCCGTGCGACCGCACGGGAGGCACCGCGCGAAGCCCGCGCGCCGCCTCCCGCCGCACGGGCGTCAGTGCACCAGGGACACGAGCAGCGGCGCGGTGAAGAAGGACAGCGGGATGCCCACGCCCACCATCAGCACCGCCAGCTCCGGATCCAGGTCGTGCTCGGCCGCGAGGATGGCCGCCGTCACCATGGGCGCCATGGCGACCTGCAGCACCGCGGTCTGCTTCACCACCAGCGCCAGCCCCGGCACGAGCGTCAACACGCCCAGCACCGCCAGCGGCGCGAGCACCAGCTTGTAGGACAGCCCCAGCGCGAGCGCCGGCGCGCGCGGCCCGATCCCCCTCAGCCGCAGCTGGAAGCCCACGATGAACAGCGCCAGCGGCGTGAGCAGGTCGCCCAGCCGCTGGAGCACGGACTCCAGCCAGTCCGGGAAGGCGAAGGGGCGCAGGAGCAGCGCCACCACCAGCGCCTGGAACGGGGTGAACAGCACCACCTTGCGCACGAGCGCGCGGACGGACAGCGCCGCCCGGGCGCGCGCCCTCGCCGCCGTCAGCGTGGCCAGCGTCCCCAGCACCAGGAACGAGCCCAGCTGATCCGCCACCACCGCCACCGGCACGGCCGGGGGCCCCAGCAGCGCGGCGGCCATGGGCAGGCCCACGAAGGCCGTGTTCCCCAGCCCCGCGGTGAGGATGAGCGCCGCCACCGACTCGCGCGCCAGCCCCAGCCGGGGCCCGAGCAGGCGCAGGAAGAGCGCCGCCCCCACGAAGAGCAGCCACGGCGCCGCGGCGGCCACCAGCAGCCCGGGCGCGAACTCCAGCCGGTGCATGGCGCGCAGCACCAGCGCGGGCAGGGACACGTTGAGGAGGAAGGCGTTGAACGCGGGCGCCGTCCCCTCCGGGAACCGGCCGCTCCGGCGCGCCACCACGCCCAACAGGAGGCACACCCCCAGGAGTCCGATGACCTGCCCCATGCCCGCCTTTCCCGGTGTGGGTTGGCGCGGCAACCTGGAGGAGCCCGGAAGCGATGTCCAGCCCCATGAGGGGCGCACCGGGAAGTCGCGTTTCGCGCGCGACTGGAATGCATGAGGCTCCAACCGCCCGCGCGCGGCAGAGGGCGCGTGGAAACGCGCGGGGCGCGGGCGCATGCTGGCGGGCGCCCGCGGTCAGGCGTCCCTCCCGTGGCCGTCGGGCATCCTCCATGAATCCCGTTGCCACGGTGTTGAGAGCGCTGGGCGGGGGTGGCCTGCCACGGACGTACTGGGTCCTGTGGGTGGGCACCTTCGTGAACCGACTGGGGTCCTTCGTCGCGCCGTTCCTGGCGCTCTACCTCACGCGCGAGCGCGGCTTCAGCGTGGAGCAGGCGGGCTTCATCGTGGCGCTCAACGGCGCGGGCGCGGTGCTGGCGGCGCCCCTGGGCGGGATGCTCGCGGACCGGGTGGGCCGGCGGCTGACGCTCGCGGGGGGCCTGTGGCTGGGGTCCGGGGCCATGCTGTTCATCGGCCACTCGGAGACGCCGGGGCGCATCGCGGCGGCGGCCTTCCTCCTGGGCATCCTGGGGGACCTGTACCGGCCGGCGGTGGCCGCGGCGGTGGCGGACCTGGTGGCGCCCCGGGACCGGGCGCGCGCGTACGGGCTGCTCTACTGGGTCATCAACCTGGGCTTCGCCATCGCGCTGCCGCTGGCGGGCCTGCTGGCGGGGCTGGGCTACCGGCTGCTCTTCATCGCGGACGCGGTGACCACCTTCCTCTACGGCTGCTGCGTCTGGGCCTTCGTCCCGGAGACGCGCCCCGCGGAGGCGCGGGCGGCGCACGCGTCCCACTCCCCGCTGGGGGCGCTGCTGACGCCCTTCCGCGACGGCGTGTACCTGGCCTTCTGCCTGCCGGTGTTCGCGCTGGCGCTGCTGCTCCACCAGAGCTTCATGAGCCTGCCGCTGACGCTCACCCAGCAGGGCCTGACGCCCGCCGAGTACGGGCTGGTGATGTCCGTCAACGGCGTGCTCATCGTCGCGCTCCAGCCGTTCATCGTGCGCGGGGTGGGCCGGGTGCGGCGCTCCACCGCGCTGGCGGTGGCGGGCGTGCTCATCGGCGTGGGCTTCGGGCTGCACGCGCTGCCGGCCACGGTGCCGCTCGCGATGGCCGCGGTGACGGTGTGGACGCTGGGGGAGATCGTCCACTCGCCGGTGGCGCCGTCGGTGGTGGCGGACCTGGCGCCGGCGGAGCTGCGCGGCAGCTACCAGGGCGCGTACCACATGATGTGGGGCCTGGCGTCCAGCGCCGCCCCCGCGCTGGGCGGGGCGATGCTGGGCCACGTGGGCGCCCGCGCGCTGTGGGTGGGCTGCTGCTGCGTGGGCCTGGCGGCGGCCGCGTGGCACCTGACCATCGCGGGGGCGCGCCGGCGCCGGGTGGAGACGCTGCGGCTGGAGCGCCCGGAGATGAGCGCCAGCCTGGACTGAGCGGGGGCTACTTCCCCACGCCGAGCAGGGCCTCGGGCCTGGTGAGGCCGCGCGCGCGGGCGACGGGCTGGAGGATGTCCTGCGGGGGGGCGTCCGCGGTGAGCAGCAGCGCGCGCACGGCGGTCTCCACCACGTCCTCCGCGCCGGGGCGCACCATGCCGCGCCGGGCGTCCTCCACGCGCTTGCCGCGGTACAGGTCGAAGCGCTCCTTCACGTGCTTCGCCACGTCCTGGACGGCCTTGTCGCCCGCGTCCACGCGCAGTTCCAGCTCGCTGCGCAGCTGCACGGGGTCCGCGAGCACGCCGTAGCGGTCATAGCCCTTGTGCGACAGGTCCTCGTGCAGCACCGCGTAGTCCTGCGTGTTGGGCGCGGGCACCTGCTGGGGCGACAGCAGGTCGCGCATCACCGACGTCACGGTGGCCGTCACGGTGAGCCGGTGCAGCTGCACGTCGTAGACGAAGTCCGAGTACATGGGCTCCTCCACGGTGATGGGCTCGCGGAAGACGGCGTCGCGGTTGCGCTGCACCTCGGTGCGCTGGGTCTCCGCCTTGTCCAGCGCCACCTGCACGGCCACCTCCAGCACACGCGCCGCCTTGGCCTTCATCGACATCAGGCCCTCGTCCTGGGTGCACTGGCCGGAGCAGCGCTCCGGGTCGCACTCGCTGGGCACCTTGCCCGGGCTCTTCGCGTTGCGGGCCTCCTCGCCGCACTCCTGGATGGCCGCGCGGCACTCGCGCTTCTCCCGCTCGCGGCAGCGCTCGGCGACGTCGCGCAGCGTGCCCAGCTCCAGCTGGGCCTTGAGGTACTCGCGCAGCACGGCGGCCTGCTTGCGCTCCACGCCCTCCAGGGTGCGCTCCGCCTCCAGGAGCTTCTTCTCGTACTCCCCGCGCTTGGGGTTGGGCACGGAGCGGTTGCCCGCGAGGTAGCGCTGGCTGCGCTGGGACTCCTCCACCGCCTTGAGCGGCAGCACGCGCTCCAGGGCCAGGTCCAGCTTCACGCCCACGCGGCCCGGGGGCGCCTCCGTCACGACCTTCAGGGGCAGCTGCGTGGGGAGCGCCGCGGCCAGCCGCCCCGCGCTCAGCCGCTGGGCGACGTCCGGGGCCTGGGCGTTGTCCTCCACGGGCGTGGCCACCACCAGGAAGGCCACCTCGTCGCGCAGCCGCTGCCGCACGGCCTCCGCGCGCTCGCGGGCGGCGGTGGCGCCCACGCGCTCCTGGTCCGCGCGCACGTAGGCCACGAGCGCGTTGCCCAGCTTGCCGGCCTTCTCCAGCGTCTCCGCGCTGGAGAAGAAGCGCTTCGCCCACGCCACCTGCACGGCGTCCACGCCCTTGCGCGCGTTCACGTGGTCCGGCGCCACGGCGAGCACCGCGTCCAGCTCCGCGCGCGCGTCCTGGAGCTTCTCCTCCTTGAGCAGCCCCAGGGCCACCTGCACGCGGGCCTCCAGCGTCTGGGCGAGCAGCGCGCGGGCCTCTTCGTGGTCGGGGTCCAGCTCCAGCACGCGCACCAGCAGCTTGGTGGCGGACGCCAGGTCCCCGGAGGCATGGGCGGCGCCGGCCTCCTGGTACACCTCCGCGCCCCACTCCTTGCGCACGGCGCGCAGCTTCACGGTGACCTCGGAGGCCTGCGGGTCCGCGGCCAGGGCGCGCAGGTAGGCGGCCTCCGCCTCCGCCCAGTGGCGCTCCTTCGCGGCGCCGTCGCCCTCGCGCACGGCGCGGGAGAAGGCGGAACAGCCGCTGAGCAGCACCAGGGACAGCAGCGCCAGGGCGCTCAGCCAGCGGGAGGAAGCGCGGGGGGGTCGGGCGGAGGGGCTCACCCGCTGCATTCTCGCGGGAAAGCGCTCCGGGGGTGAAGATTCCGGCGGCCTGCCCGGCAGGTTGCTCCGCGTGAAGGCAGACATCCTGGCGAGGCGGGCCCGGGACGCCCGACGTCATTAGGCTGTTGTGCCGTTTGAATGTGTCGCACCCACACGGCCTTTTGCTGGCGGCGATGAGCCAGGGTGCAAGCGTTCAGTGTCCGGCCCGCGGAATGCCGGGAATGACGCGACGCACCAGTCAGTAGAGGGAATCAGCACCCACGAGGGGGGCTAGAGAGAATCCAATGCCTTGTCCACAGCCGCGTCCCACCCGGTTCCACCCTCCGCTGCGGGCCGAAACGTTCTCCATCGAGGAGCACCGCAACGTCCACTGCCGCTTCTACGGCGGCTGCATCGACGTGGCGGTCCGTCAGGACTGGGAGAGCTTCACCTGCGCCAAGTGCCCCCTGTTCCAGGAGGACAAGGCGCCAGGCGCCAGCACGTTTGCCTTCACGCAGCCCGCGGACTTCGGGCAGCCTTGAGGCGTCTGTTGTTTCAAGGTCTGTGATTGAGACAGCCGGGCGCCCTGCCCGCCTCCGCGCCCCGCCGCTGGGAGGGGGAGCGGGCGGGAGGGGCGCCCGTCGTCCGGCGCCGTTTCCGTCGGGTCTCCGGCTGCGGCCCTGAAGGACCGGGCCCACCTTGTCAGGCGGCGAGGGGCCAGCGGATGCAGGAGCGGCGAGTCACATCCTGGTTGGAGCTGCAGGACCTGATGTTCGCGGGCTCGTGGAACGAGCCCCTGCACCGGTTCCGCACGAGCTTCGTGTTCCGGGGCGTGCCGGACGCGACGTTGGATTTGACGGCGACGCTCAACCGCCAGGGAGCGTTCGTGCGGCTGGAGCGGGACCTGCTGCGGGCCTTCCGCAAGTACGCGCGGGGCGTGCCGGGCACGGAGCGCCTGACGTCCGTCTGGGACTGGCTGGCGCTGGCGCAGCACCACGGGATGCCGACGCGGCTGCTCGACTGGACGTTCAGCCCCTACGTGGCGCTGCACTTCATGACGGAGCGCTTGGACCTGATGGAGGAGGACGGGGCGGTCTGGTGCGTGGACTACCACAAGACGAACCAGCAGTTGCCCAAGCCGCTGCGCGAGCAACTGCGGTTGGAGGGGGCGGACGTGTTCACGGGGGAGATGCTGGCGTCGGTGGCGCAGGACCTGACGGCGTTCGACGGGCTGGCGGAGCACGCGTTCGTGTTGTTCTTCGAGCCGCCGTCGCTGGACGCGCGCATCGTGAACCAGTTCGCGCTGTTCTCGGTGATGAACGGGCCCGGGCTGAGCCTGAACGACTTCCTGGGGCACCAGCATCACGGCGTGCGCAGGCTGGTGGTGCCGGCGACGCTCAAGTGGGAGATCAGGGACAAGCTCGACCAGGCGAACATCACCGAGCGGGTCCTCTTCCCCGGCCTGGATGGGCTCAGTCGCTGGCTGCGCCGCTACTACGCCCCGCGTCCCCGGTAGGTCCGGCGTCATTCGCGGGTGCTTCAGGCGCAGGGGGTGGGACCTCCTGCACGGGAGACGCCGAGGGTGGCTGTTGCGCGTCTGGGGCAGGTGGTGGAATCGCAAAGGAGGCATCTCCCACCGGGGGAGGAGCCTTGGCGACCACGGCTCCCTGGGGAGTGACCGCATACGCATCCCATGCATCAAGCATCCGGATGCGAGGTCCACCACACGGTCTGAAGTCCTGATGAACCACGACGAAGTAGAGGCCCTGGGTCGGCCCGGTGAAGACGGCGACCGCCAGTCCCTGCTCTGGGCTGGAACAGCCCTGGAACAACGTGGAGTCAGGATACGTGCGGATGAACTCCCGAACCGCGCCGGCGGCAGCGACCACGGCCCCGGCTTCCATGGGTTGTCCCACGAGCGTGGCGGATGTCTCGTCGGGCCATTCAATGGGTGCTGTCCATGCCTTCGGCCGCGCGGCACATCCCGCGAGCACTGCGATGCATCCTGCTGCCACAGCCCTACCCCTCATCGACGCTCCCAGGTCATTCACGCAGCAGCCGCAGCGGCCCATTCGTGCACTGAGGGGCTGCCCCCAGTTGGCTCTGTATTGGCGCGCAGGTCCCCAGGAGGATCCACCGTCGTCGCCGCTCACTCCATTGCTCGACTTCGCCCGTGGGAAAATAGCGCAAGTAGACCCGGCTGCCGTCCATGCGTTCCGCAACCAGTGCGGAGGCCATCTCGATCGCCAGGTTCTTGAAGAGGGCAGGCGCGGGATTGCCAGGAACGAGGCGCACCACCGCCATGGCCGTCAGCGGATCAACCACATCGGTCGGCCAGGCCAGGAGATCCACCGAGGAAGGGGGGCTACCGCAAGGATGATTGTGGATGAATCCGACCACCCAGACCTGCGAGGCGAGATGATCCGCATCCTGAACATGGGATGGCACGGAGCAGCGAGCGTGACTGCCACGAACAGGCTCAGACACACGCCAGGACAGGGCGTCCCGCCCACCTGCGACGTAGACGGCCGCGCAGTACTCCGTAGACAGCCCCGGGATGGGCCGCAGCGTCGCGGGGTCGCACACCCGAGCCCCTGGACGCTTGAGGAACGCGTCCGCCACATCCCGCATCAAGTCGATGGGAATGGAGTTGTCTCCCGCAGGCATCTCGACCGATGGAACCTCCGCCCAAGGCCCGCGCGCCATCTTCGCGGACGCGTAGGGGGTGGGAGCTGGCACCGAGGCCGCGCACCCCATCAAGAACCCCAGCAATGACAGCAGCACGAATCGCACGGTGCGGCATCCTCGCATCAACGCGAGGAAGGCACCTCACGCATTCACGCGTGCACGGGCTCCCTACCCACGGGTCCGGACATGTCCCGGTCGCGCCGCGCCGCGCGCTCCGCGTCCTCCCTTGCCCAGCGCGCGTCGTCCTCGCGCGCGTTCTTGTGCGCGAGCGCGCCCCCCGCGATGACCCCACCCATCACCACCATCATCACCAGGACTCCGACCACGATCGAGCCGACGATGAGCATCTGAAGCACCTCCACCTCCCAACGGTGCGTCGCGCTCGCCCCTCCCGCAGACCCGGGCCGACATGCCCTGCGGGACCTCGCCTCCCCGCCCGTCCCCACC
>JAFADT010000887.1 GCA_023424585.1 Pseudomonadota bacterium | reverse complement strand
TCCACCACCCGCGCAAAGAGCCCGCCGACGTCGAGGCGCGCGCCCGCGGGGAGCTCGGGCGGTGGGGGCCGGTCCTCGGTGCGCCGGCGCCAGTCGCCCGCGCCGAAGAGGACGGCGGTCCAGGTGTCGTCCGGTTCCTGGGCGAGCAGCCGCAGCTCGATGGCGGCGCCCGCGGCGGTGCGGCCCATGAGCGAGCCGGGCAGCGTGGCCGCGTCGTTCATCACCAGCAGGTCGCCTTCGCGCAGGAGGTCGGGCAGCGCCGAGGCGACGGAGTCGGAGAAGCGCTCGCGGCGGGGCTCCACGTGCAGGAGCCGCGCGGAGTCGGGGTGCTCCCGGGGCCAGCGGGCGGCGTTCATGCGGCCTCCCACTTCGCGGCCTCGAAGCGCTGGCCGGACGTGGCGTCGCGGGCCTCCACGAGCGCGAGGATGCGCGCGGCCACGTCCTCCGGCTTCGCCAGCGCCGAGGGGTCGGCGTCCGGGAGCGCGTCGCGGTGCATGCGCGTGTCCATGTCGCCGGGGTCCACGGTGAGCAGGCGCACGCCGCTGCCCTCGAACTCCGAGGCCCAGAGGCGGGTCAGGTGTTCGAGCGCGGCCTTCGACACGCTGTAGGCGCCCCAGCGGGGATAGGCGGACACGGCGGCGTCGGAGGTGATGTTGAGGATGAGCCCGCGCCCCCGGACGACCATGCTCCCCGCCACGGCCTTCGTCAGGCGGAAGGGGCCCAGCAGGTTGACCTCCAGCACCTGCGACACGTCCTCGCACGCGGTGTCCAGCAGGAGCGGGAGGGGCGTGGGCCCCAGGGTGCTCGCGTTGTTGATGAGCACGTCCAGCGGGCCCACCAGCGCGGTGGCGGCGCCGACCAGCGGGTAGATGGCCTGCTTGTCGCCCACGTCGAAGGCGAGCCCGTGCACCGCCAGCCCCTGGGCCTTCAAGGGCGCGACCGCCGCCTCCAGGGCCCTGGCGTCGCGCGCCACGCCCACCACCCGGGCGCCCCGGCGGGCGAAGGCCTCCATCAGGGCCCGGCCCAGCCCCCGGCTCGCGCCCGTCACCAGCACTGCTTGATTCCGCATGTCCATGGCAGGTGTCTCCTTGGGCCAGGGATAGCGGGCGGGTTCCGACGGGATGGCATGGGCGCCAATGCGTTGGCAGAATGCCAGCGTATGAGCGACGAGGACCTTCCGGGCAGGCTGGCGCGCAACCTGCGGACCCTGCGGGAGACGCGAGGGGCCACGCAGGTGCAGCTCGCGAAGCTGGCGGGCGTGCCCCGGGCCACCTGGGCGCATCTGGAGTCCGGCGCGGCGAACCCCACGCTGTCGGTGCTGCACCGGGTGGCGGGGGCGCTCCAGGTGTCCCTGGAGGAGCTGCTCGCCCGCCCCAAGGCGAGCGCCCGGCACTACCGGCGCGACAGCCTGCCCATGCGCCAGCGAGGCGCGGCCCTCCTGCGCAAGCTCCTGCCGGATCCGCTGCCGGGCATGGAGTTCGACCGGATGGAGCTGCCGCCGCGCGCGCGCATCACCGGCGTGCCCCACACGCCGGGCACCCGCGAGTACCTGGCCTGCGAGTCCGGCACCCTCGCGCTGGTGGCGAGTGGAGAGCGCTTCGTGCTGGAGGCCGGCGACGTCGTCGTCTTCCGGGGAGACCAGAAGCACTCCTACGAGAATCACGGCACGCGCACGGCGGTGGGCTACTCCGTCGTGCTGCTCGCGCCGTCATTCTGAAGTGCGCGCCTGTCAAGGCACGGCAAGCGCTGAAGCGCGGCGAACCCGCCGGCTACGCCCCACCGCCCTGCCACGTCAGCATCCCCATCACGCCCACATCCCGGGCGCCACCGGCGCGGAACCTCCAGGGCACCGCCACACCGAGCTCCCAGGACTTCACCGGGCGCGCCATCAGCCCTGGTGACAGGAGCACCGTGGAGGCGCCAGCCTCGTTCCGCCAGCCAGCCTCCACCAGGGGCCGCAGCGGGCCCAATGCCAGCACCGCTCCCGCCGCGAGGTCCGGATGAAGCTCGCGCTCCAGCCCGCGCACCCCGGGCAGCTGCTCCGCCTTCAGCTGGAGGTTGAAGCCCACTGGCCCCACGTCCTGATACGCCAACAGGTACGGCTCGAAGCCCGGGCGGAAGCGCTCGTCCTCGATGTCGCGCGTGGCCTCCAGGTCCAGGCCCAGGCTCAGCGTGAAGCCCCGCCGTCGGTCATTGACCAGCGCCAGGCCGATGCCCGCCTCCGCCGTGTCCAGCCCGCGCGGCTCCTCCGGCGTCGTCAGCGCCACCTTCGCCTCCACCTGCACGCGATCACTCAGGCCGTACTCGCCGCGCACGGGCAGCTCGAAGCGCGTCTCGTCGTCCCGCCGCGTCCACTCCAGCCCCGTGCCCAGCTCCACCTGCCCCCGCTGCTGCGGTGGCGCCCCGTCCCCCAGGAAGAACTCCTGCACCCGCCCCTGCACCCCCTCCGCCGCCAGCGCCGGCATCGCGACGAGGCCCAGAAGTCCCACCGTGACGAGCTGCCGTCCGTTCGCCATGCGAACAGGATGGGCACGGCCCCGACGCACCGGAGCCTCCCCTCCGGGCCCTCCGCCGCCCGGCTGCCTGCCCGCTCTGGCGACCTCGGTCCCAGCGTGGCGGCTTGCATCACCGTGCGTGAAGGTGGCAAAGCCTCCGGCTCACTCCCCGGACAACGACCATGACCTTGAAGCCCGCCCATCCCTTCGCTCGACACACCGTGGCCCTGCTCGCCCTGGGCCTCGCCGCCTGTGGCGGCAAGGACGTGCGCCCCGACGACGATGAGAACCCCAACCCCACCCCCGTCACCGACCCGTGCGAGGAGAGTGACACCCCCGACCCGGCCAGCGGGACGTGCGCGCCGCTGCGGTTGCAGTGCGCCCGGGACCTGGGCGACTTCAAGACGGACCGCTACGTCTGGCGTGATGGCGACTGCCACGTGCGCTCCGTGTCGCTCGTTCGCAACGACGCGGCGGACCCCGCCGGATGGCACGGCGGCTACATCCGCCGCTACACCTACGAGGTCGCGGGCACCGAGCGCGTCTGCGACGGCCAGAACCCGCAGGTGCCCGGCTGGGGCATGGTGACCAGCCACCTCAAGGAGGGCCAGACGTGGGGTGCCTGGACGCAGGACGTGCGAGGCACCGGCCGCGTCGTCTTCAAGGGCGCGCACCACGCGCTGCACGAGCTGAAGTGGCCCCTGTCGCTGGACGGCCACGTGGTGCAGGTGACCGTGCAGTACCTGTTCGCCACCGGCCGGGACCACCCGCTGTATGCCATCACCCACGACGCGTCCGGCTTCCCCGCGAACCAGATTGAAGCCGACGTGCGCTCGCCCTACGGCGACCTGGGCTTCGACGGCAACGCCAACACGGACATCGCCGGCCTGGGCTGGGGCGACCGCTATCGCTTCACCACCCTCTCCTCCCCCGTGACGATGAACACCGGCTGGGACTACCGCGAGCCCAACGTCGTCCCCTACACGCGCATGTGGACCGCCGCGCCGGACGCGGAGATGGGCGCGGTGCAGACCCAGACGTGGGAGCAGAAGCCCGCGGGCGGCTACTGGCTGTACCCGGAGTGGGGCACGCGCCACGACAACGGCCCCATGCCCACCGACTACAACTGGCCCTACCAGCTCAACCAGTACGAGCTGCCCGCCGTCACCAACTCCCACCGGCTCGCGTGGGGCAGCAACTTCGGCGCGGTGGGCCTGTCGCAGTACCCGCGCCTGGGCGACGACGGCGTGATGCTCTCCGGCCACCCCTACCAGAGCTACTCCGTCTTCATGGTGCTGGGCACGCACACGGACAACCCCGTGCTGTCGCTCGTGTCGGAGGTGGAGGCCTGGCAGGGCGTGAAGCTCACCGCCTCCGAGGGCACCGTGCGCACGCGGGGCCCGGGAGGCGTGGGCCGCTCGGACGCCGTCGCGTATGACGTCGCCGGCTACAACCCCGTGTACGCCACGTGGGAGGCGGACGCCGCCTCCAACCGCGTGACGCTGACCTTCGACACCGCGGGGCGCACGCTCGCGCACCCCATGCTGGTGGTGCACGACTACACCGCCACCGCCGCGCCGAAGGCGGTCACCCTGGACGGCCAGCCGCTCGCCGCGGACACGGACTACTTCGCGTCCGTCGACGCGGAGGGCAAGGCGCTCTGGCTCACCCTCCAGCGCGACCTGAAGGGCACCGCCACCCTGAAGGTGGAGTAGCCCCACGGGCCCCGGGTGCACGCCCGGGGCCCGTCCCTTCACACGGGCGCGTCAGTTCGCGTCGCCGCTGCCGCCGTAGCCCTGCGGGGCCTGCGAGCGCAGCCGCTGCCACTCGGCGCGGGCGTCCCGCTCCACGCGCCTCTGCTCGTCCACGCGGCGCCGGGCGTCCTCCACCTCGCGCTTGGCCTCGGCGACGGCGGACATGAAGTTCGCCTCGGACATGTCCTTGGCGCGCACGTCGCCGCTCTTCTCCAGCGCCTGGTACTGGGCCAGGTTGAGCTCCGCGTCCGCCACCTTCAGCTCCGCGGCGCGCACGTCCTTCTCCGCCTTGGCGGTGTCCACCTTGCGGTCGTGCCAGGCCACCTCGGCGTCCGCGGCGGCGCGGCCCGCATCAGCGCCCTGGAGCCTGGACTGCGCCTGCGCGATGGAGGCCCGCTGGCCGGTGGCCTCGGCGGCCTTCACCGCGGCCTTCTCCGCCTCCATGCGGCTCTTGGCGGCGTCGCCGTTGCGGCGGGCCACCTCCGCGGCGCGCTCGGCGTCGCGCACCGCCACCTCGGCGCGCGTCACGTTGTCCGCGGCCTTGGTGCGGGACAGCTGGGCTTCACGCACGTCGCCCAGCTGGTCCTCGGGGATGCGG
>JAFADT010000741.1 GCA_023424585.1 Pseudomonadota bacterium | reverse complement strand
CGCCAGGGCGCAGCAGCCCTCGCGCCCTTCTGCGGGGCCGCAGCGCGAACGCGCGATCCAGCGCGGCGCATCACCCGGGCGCCGCGCCCGCGCACGCCGGCGGCCTCAGCCGTCCTTGAGCAGTTCGTGCAGCACTTCGGTGGCGTAGGCGCCGCGCGGCAGCTCGAAGGTGAGCAGCGCGTCCTCGCCGTCCGCCGTGAGCTCCGCCGCGCCCAGCCGCACGCGGTACGGGCGGCGCGTGCCCTCCGTCTCGTCGCCGCCGCGCTGGAAGTCGCTCAGCGCGACGCCCGCCTCCGCGAGCAGCCGGGCCTCGGCCTCCGCCACCTCGCCCTTCGCGGCGGTCATCTTCGGGCCGAACATCGGGCCCGCCGGGCTCACCTCGAACGCGGCGACGCGCGGGCCGTCCACGTCCGGCGCCTCGCACACGAAGAGGCCGCCCGTCTCCTCCTTGCGCAGCACGTCGCCCCACAGCGCCGTGGCGAAGGTGCCCGCGGTGAGCCGCGCGGCCAGCGCCTGGTTGAAGAGGCGCGACTGGAAGGCGGACAGGTACAGCTTGCGCTGGAAGCGGTCCGGCCGCTTCGGCAGCCGCTGCCCCAGGATGAGCATCCGCCCCAGGTCCGCGTTGTCGCCGGCCCGCCCGAAGCGCTGCTCTCCGAAGTAGTTGGGCACGCCCTGCGCGGACAGCCGGGCGAAGGACTCGCGCGCCGCGCCCAGGTCCTTCACGCCGCGCAGCCGCAGCCGGAAGCGGTTCCCCCGCAGGTGGCCGGTGCGCAGCTTGTTGCCGTGGCGCTTCGCCTCCAGCACGCGGACGCCGTCGAGCGCGAACTCCGGCAGGCGCGCTTCCGCGTTCGCGGGCACGGACAGCCACTGCCGCGTCACCGCCTGCCGGTCCTTCATCCCCGCGGCGCCGATGTCGTCCTCGCGCACGCCCAGCGCGGACGCCAGCGCGCGCACCACCTCGCGCGTGTCCCGGCCGCGCTTCTCCACCCAGAGGTACAGGTGCGTGCCCTCGCCGGACGGCAGGTACGCGGGCAGCTCCTCCACCTCGAAGTCCTCGGGCGTGAGCTTGAACGCGCCGCCGCACCCGGGCACGCCCGCAGTCAACCTCGGGAAGCCGGTGTCCGTCACGGCGCCTCGAGCGTGGCCAGGAGTTCCTTCACCCTGCGGGCCAGGTCCTCGTCCGCGCGCGACTCCAACAGCTCCCCCGCCTGGAAGAGCAGGAAGAACATCACGTCGCTCAGCGCCTGACGGAAAGAGGCCAGCGGCTCGCTGCCCAGCTGGGCGCGGTGCTTGTCGAAGGCCTCCATCAACCGGCCCTCCGGCAGGCTCCCGTCCGCCGCGAACACCAGCCCCTCCAGCACCGGCGACGACGACAGCGCCTGGTTGGACAGCGCCGCGTTGGCCGCCGCGATGAACTCGCGGTCCATGCCGGAGCGGGCCACCTCGTCGCGGATCTCCCGGAAGATGAAGTTGAAGACGCGCGCCACCGGCCGGGCATCCACCGGAGGCGTCGCGCGCGCCGCCGGACGCGCGCGCGGCGTGGCCACCTTCTCCTGCGCCGCGGCCGAGCCGGGAGCCCCCGCCGGCTTGTCCATCAGCCCCGCGAAGCCGCCCTCCAGCAGGCGGAAGACGACCTTGGTGATGTCGAACTCGGACAGCCGCGCCGCGTGCCCCAGCTCCAGCACCGTGCGCCGCCCGTCCAGCATGCCCAGCACGCGGTCCTCGTCCTCCTCCAGCTTGCCGTCGGACGGACGCTTGCGCGCCACGTACAGGCGGCCGTGGGGGATGCGCTTCCGGAAGTGCGCCATCTCATCGATCTTCCGGATGCTGTCCATCAGCAGGCTCTGCGTGGACAGCTGGAGGGAGTGGCCCGGCTTGTCGTCCAGCGGCTGATCGATGAGGAAGAACGCGCCCTCGCGGCACAGCACGATGGCGTGGAAGATCTCGCTCACCTGGTGGGTGACGCACTTGAAGAGGTCGTGCGCCTGGAGCACGCCCTTCTCCACCAGCGCCCGGCCCAGCTTCGCCGCGGACTGCTCGCGCAGCACCGCCTCCACCTGCGCCCGGTCCGCGTAGCCCAGCCGCACCAGCACCTCGCCCAGCCGGTCCGCGGGCTCCTCGGAGGTGGCGCCGCGCACCTCGCCCTCGCGCAGCGTGAGCGAGCGCTCACCGCCCGGCGTGTGCACGCGGATGACGCCGCTCCAGCGCGACTGGCTGAGGAACGCGATGAGGTCCGACAGCGGGAAGCCGCCCGCGTCCCCCGACAGCACCACGCGCGGCGTGGGGATGGAGCCCCCCTCCGGCGGCATGCGGGAGAACACCAGCAGGTCGGGCGCGGTGGGCATCAGCGCGTACGTCCCCGAGCGTCCCGCGAGCGCGGGGATGCCGGTCCGGTCCTCGGGGACCAGCTGCGCGGCGCCATCGATGCGGAAGCGTTGGGTCATCGAAGCGTCAGTCGGCGGCCCACGCGTTGTTGTTCGCGCGCCACTCCACCTCGTCCTCCATGCTGTGCTCGAGCTGCCCCTCCTGGAAGCCCAGCTCGTAGGCACGTCCATTGAAGAACACGGACGGAGTGCTGTTGATGGCAGCCATGCGCCCCTGCGCGTGGAAGCCGTCAATCTCGTCCTTGTACTGATCCGTCTTCAACACCGCGGCCAGCTTGTCCCCGTCCAGGCCCACCGACCTCGCCAGCGCGGGCAGCGCCTCCGGCTTGAGGTTCTCCTGCTGGCCGAAGAGGGCGTCGTGCATCTGCCAGAACTTGCCCTGGTCGCGCGCCCACAGCACCGCCTGCGCGGCGGGGATGGCGTTGGCGTGCATGGAGAGCGGGAACGGCAGGTAGCAGAAGCGCACCTCGCTGGGGTGCTTCTTCGCGAAGGCCTCCAGGATGGGCCGGGCCTTGCCGCAGTAGGGGCACTCGAAGTCGGAGAACTCCGCCACCGTCACGGGCGCGTTGGCGTCCCCCTGGCACATGCGCGGATCCACCTTGAGCTGCACGCGCGGCTCGCGGAAGGACGCGTAGTACTTGGACAGCGTGACGATGACCTCGCTCGCGGGCCCGCCTTCGGCCACCAGCCGCGCGGACAGCCGCGCCATCCGCTTCGCGTGCTTGCAGGGCGTGTGCTGCTTGAGGCACGCACCCAGCGAGTGGGGGCAGCCGCAGTAGCAGAACTCGTCGCTGAACACCGTCGCCAGCTCGCGCTTGGCCGCGGGCGGCAGCGCGGAGAAGTCCATGCCGGGGATGCCCGTCAGCGCCTGCGCCGGATCCGACGACGGCGCTTCCGCGGCGGCGGGGCTCGCGGCCGGGGCGGCAA
>JAFADT010000531.1 GCA_023424585.1 Pseudomonadota bacterium | reverse complement strand
CCCACCAGCAGCGCGTGCACGTCGTCCGTGGGCACCAGCGCCCGGGGCTCCAGCCGCACGTCCTCTCCGCGCAGCAGCGCGTACGCGAGATACGGCGGCGCGTTGCCCGGGAACGGCCCCAGCGCGTGCACCTCGCCGTTGAGCATCCACACCCCGTCCCCCGACGAGAAGACGAGCGTGTGCGCCGGCGTCACCACCGCCCCCACCAGCGTGAAGAGCAGGTCCCCCAGCACGTCCCGCCCCAGCGTGGACGCCAGGCCCTCCATCAGCTCCAGCAGGTCCGCGCGCAGCCCCGGCAGGAAGTCCGCGCCGTCCACCGCCTCGCCCCGCTGAAGCCTCGCTTGCGCCGCCTGCGCCAGCCGCCGCGCGCCCAGCTGCGCCCCCAGCTCGCTGCACGGCTGACTGCCACAGCCGTCCGCCACCACGACCACCAGCCCGTGCTCGCTCCGCCGGACGCAGGCCGCGTCCTGGTTGTTGCGCCCCGACCGCGCGTGCTCCCGGCCCTGCACCGAACCCACCGCGACATCGAAGGGCAGCGTGGACATGGCTCTCCCGTGGCCCTCGAAGGGCACGCACGACCTGGGAACCTGCTGGCGAGCGGGCGGCCCCGCGCCGCCCGTCTTCGTGTATCTACGACACCAACATAGTGTCCATATAACACCAAGTCAAGGTGACGTGGGACAGCCTGTCAGCGGGCGCCGAGGGCATGACGGGCGGTGGGGGGGTCAGAGCTCGAAGTTGAAGCCGGCCTTCTCGAGCTGCTTGTACTTCTTGTGGTCGAACCGGTAGAGGCGCGCGGCGCGGTGGGAGACGTCCTGCTCCACCTCGTCCAGCTCCTCCAGGAGGTCCATGGCGAGGATCTTCTTGCGGAAGTTGCGCTTGTCGAGCTCGCGCTCCAGCACCGTCTCGTACAGCCGCTGGAGCTGGGACAGCGTGAACTTGGGCGGCAGCAGCTCGAACCCGATGGGCTGGTAGCGCACCTTGCCCTTGAGCCGTTGCAGCGCGGTGGTCAGCACGTCCGCGTGGTCGAACGCGAGCTTCGGCGTGTCCCAGACGGAGAACCACGCCGCCTCGCGCGCGTCGGTGGACGCCTGGAGGTGGTGCTGCGACAGCTTCACCAGGGCGAAGTACGCCACGGTGATGACGCGGCCCCGCGGGTCCCGGTCCGGCGCGCCGAACGTGTAGAGCTGCTCCAGGTGGCTGGTGCGCAGGCCGGCCTCCTCCTCCAGCTCGCGGCGCGCGGCGTCCTCCAGGGACTCCTCCATGCGCACGAAGCCACCGGGCAGCGCCCACCGGCCCTGGTAGGGCTCCACGCCGCGCTGGATGAGCAGCACCTTGAGGTCCTCTTCATCCAGCCCGAAGACGACGCAGTCCACCGTCACCGCCGGGCGCGGGTACTCGTAGGTGTGGCTCACGCGGGGAAACCCTCCGGCCCGCATCGTGTCCAGAGGACACGGTGCCAGCAAGCGCCTTCGCGCGCGGAGGGTCCGGGGGACCGCGGCTAGACGGCGACGAGCCGGCCCAGGCGGCGCCAGTCGACCAGGTTGACGTTCTCCTCCGCCAGGTCGAACTCCAGCGAGCGGCGCATGCCCAGCACGTCGCCGCCCATCTGGAAGGGCACGTCGCGGTCGAAGTCCATCCGCAGGCGCTCCACGAAGAAGTCGTGCATGCGCGGCATGGGGTGCTCGCCGCGCCACAGGCGGAACATGTTGCGCGTGGCCTCCAGCACGCCCGCGCCGTACACGCGCACGGACAGCCGGTGCGGCACCGCCTGCGCGAACGGGAACGCCTTGAAGCCGAAGCCCCACTCCGGCGTCGTCGCCGCGCCCGCCACGCCCGCGGGGCCCTGGTACAGCAGCTGCCCCGCGCCGCCGTTGGGGATGGGCTTCACCGCGCCCGTCGCGTCGACGGTCAGCGCGGACGCGCCCAGGTTGTAGACGGAGACGTTCGGGTTGCCCTCGCCGAACAGGTGGCGCGGCACCGTGCGCGTGAACATGGCGCCCAGGTAGCCGCGCAGGCCGGACTGCGCGCTCTTGAGCGGACCGGCCGAGGCGAGCTGGTTCTTGAAGTCCTGGATCATCTCCGCGTCCCAGCCCGTGCCCGCGAAGGGCGCCACCTGGCCCTCCACCCGCACCAGGGAGAAGGGACGCAGGGGCGGCAGGCGCTCGCCGTACGCGGCGATCTGCTTCAGCGCCACCTGCGGACGCGGCGCCCCGGTGACGCGGGCCCAGGCGTTGCCCGTGCCCAGCGGCAGCACGCCGATGGCCGGCAGGGCCACCCCCTGCGAGCGCAGCTCGTTGAGCAGGCCGGTGATGGTGCCATCCCCCCCACCCGCGAGCAGCAGGCTGGGCGGGTCGTGGCGGAGCTGGTCCACCCACTCCCGAGCCTCTTCCAGCGAACGGGTGAGGGCCACCCGGGCCCGGGGGAGCAGGTCTCGGACGAGCCCGCCCATCCCCTCGGTCCCTTTACGCGCACGCAGATTGACGAGGACGGCGATGTTCATGGCGGGCGCGACTCTTCCCCAGTTCATGTCATGGCCCCGTCACGGAGAAGCGCCCCGGCATGGGGACGCCCCTGGGAACATGGTCATCACGCCCCCAGGGCATGGGCCAGCCGCGCCTCCAGGTGGCGCTCGGCCGCACGCCGGCGCAGCGTCACCGCCGCCGCGGCCAGCCCGCCGGCCACCAGCAACCGCCGCAGCCATGTTTTTCCGGTGCCGTGGTAACCGCCGGACGCCGTGGCCCCCTCCGCCATGGGCCGGAAGACGTTGCCGGGGGTGGGGCCCTGCCGCGCGTCCTGGAAGTGCAGCGCGTCCGTTCCGGCCCGCAGGGTGCGCTCGAACGCGCGGGGGAACAGGCCGTGCATGGCCGCGAAGCTCTTGCCGGCGGGGCCGACGATGACCTCGTCCTGGGGGTGGCGCAGCACGCGGAGGACGGTGCGGGCCACGCGCTCCGGCGTGTAGACGGGCTCCACGGGGCGGACGCGCCAGCCGGTGTAGTTGGCGGTGTGGCGCCACAGGGGCGTGTCGACGGCGGCGGGCAGCACCGTGCACACGTCGATGCCCGTCCCGAGCAGCTCCTGGCGCAGCGACGCGGAGAAGCCGCGCACCGCGAACTTGGAGGCCACGTAGGCGCTCAGGTACGGCGCGGGCACGGCGCCGAAGGTGGAGGACACGTTGACGAGCGTCCCGTAGCCCTGGCGGCGGAACTGGGCGAGCGCCACGCGCGCGCCGCTCACCGTGCCGAAGAAGTTGGTCTCCATGAGCTGACGGAACGCCTCGTCCGGCGTCTCCTCCAGGCTGCCCAGCATGTAGACGCCCGCGTTGTTCACCCAGCCGTCGAAGTGGCCGAAGGCCGCCACCGCGGCCTCCGCCAGCTTCCGCACGGCCGCCGCGTCCGCCACGTCCGTGGGCACCACGCGCGCCTGGACGCCGTGGGACTCGCACTCGGCCGCCAGCTCCTCCAGCGGGTCCTCCCGGCGCGCGGCGAGGACCACGTGGGCGCCCTTCTTCGACAGGAGCAGCGCGGTGGCCCGGCCGATGCCGCTGGAGGCGCCCGTGATGACGATGACCTTCTGCTTCCAGATGCGATCCATGGAGTGGGGTCCTTTGCTGACGGGCCCGCCGGCCCGAACGTTCGACCTGGGTTCGTGGACGAAAAGGTGGGGATGACGCCCGGCGTCGCACCCGGGACGCCAGCGACTCACCCGGAGGGCAGCCGACGAGGCAGGGGCCCCGGAATCCGGACGGGTGTCCACGCGCCGGACCGCGGGGCAGGCGACGGGGGTCGCTGGCCTGGAGGGTGGGCAGTCCGGTAGAGGACGGAACGCGGCCTGCATCGCCGGTCCGGCCATCCCTTCCACACCCACGTGACCATGCCCTTCCGTCCGAAGCCATCCGCGTTCGCGCTGATGCTGTGCCTGCTGTGCGCCACCGCCTCGCGGGCGGCGCCGCCCCACCGGCTGGTGGTCTCCAGCGGCGACTGCCGGGACGCGGAGCTGAGCGGCCAGTCCAAGGCGTTCTACGACGCCCTCCGCGCCCGCCCGGAGCAGCGCGTGCTGAGCGCCCCCGAGTTCGCCGAGCGCCTCTTCCCCGCCCCCTCGCGCTCCTTCGAGGACCTCCAGCGCCAGCTGGACGCCGCGCAGGACCAGTTCTACGAGGGCCGCAACGCCCGCGCGACCCAGCTCCTGGACGACGCGCTGAGCGACATCCGCCGCCTGCCGCCGGGCGAGCCGCGCTGGAAGCTCTTCGCGCACGCGCAGCTCCTGCACGGGCTCAACCACCGGGCGCTGGGGAAGACGAAGGACAGCGACGCGGCCTTCCTCCAGGTGCTGCGCCTCCAGCCGAGGTACCAGCTGGACCCGGACCAGTACGCCCCCTCCATCCGGCAGGCCTTCGAGAAGCTGCGCCGCGACCTGGCCCGGACGCCCAAGGTGAAGCTGTCCCTGAAGTCCACGCTGCCCGCGGCGGACGTGTACCTGGAGGGCCTGGGCATGGGGCAGACGCCGCTCACGCTGGAGCTGCCCGCCGGGGCGTACGACCTGACCCTGGTGAAGGGAGACACGGTGAGCTTCCCCCGGCAGGTGCAGGCGCAGGGGGCGGACACGCCGCTCCTGGTGGACCTGGCCTACGAGGGGGCGGTGACGGCCGCGCCCTTCCCGTGCCTGTCCGCGACGGACGGCAACGAGGAGCGCACCTGGAGCCACGCGGTGCGCCTGGGCGGCACGCTGGGGGTGGAGGAGGTCATCGTCGTGCGGCTGGAGCACCCGAGCAGCGGGCCCAAGTGGTTCGCCGCCACGGTGCTCAACGTCGACGGCGGGCAGAAGCTGCGCGAGGGCGGCTTCAAGACGCAGGGCCTGGACGCGCCCGGAGAGGCGCTCTCCGCGCTGGTGGACTTCGTGACCACGGGGCGCTCGCCCTCCAACCTCGTGGTGATGAACAGCGCCAACGGCAAGGCGCCCTGGGACGCGGGCAGCGCGCGGGGCACGGCGGCCCCGTCCGGCGCGGGCGTGGACCTCACCGCGCCCAACCTGCTGTCGGAGGACGGCGCCAGCGGCGCGGCCGCTCCCGGC
>JAFADT010000528.1 GCA_023424585.1 Pseudomonadota bacterium | reverse complement strand
ATGATGTACCTCATGGAATCCGCGGACGAGGCCCGCCGCCTCCTGGAGCAGGAGCAGTCCCAGGACACGCGCGCCGTCCTGCACCGCACGGGCCTCAAGCCGGGGGACCGGGCGCTGGACGCCGGCTGCGGCCCGGGCGGCATCGCGGAGGTGATGGCGGAGCTGGTGGGGGAGGGCGGCCACGTCACCGGCGTGGACCTGCACGAGGGCCGCGTCGCGGAGGCGCAGGCCCGCAACGCCCACCGCCCGCAGCTGACGTTCCTCCAGGCGGACGTGCGCGGCACGGGCCTGCCCGCGGACGCGTTCGACTACGCGTGGAGCCAGTACGTCTTCGAGTACCTGCCGGACCGGAACCTGGCGCTCGCGGAGCTCATCCGCGTGACGCGGCCGGGGGGGCGGGTGGTGGTGTCCGACATCGACGGGCTGGGCTTCCAGAACTGGCCCTTCCCGGAGCACCTGCGCGTGGGCACCCAGCGCATCGTGGAGGCCCTGGCGTCGCGCGGGTTCGACCTGTACGTCGGCCGCAAGCTGTACTCGGAGTTCCGCCGCGCGGGGCTCACCGACGTGCGCGTGCACCTGATGCCGTTCTACCTTTCTCCGGGGGCCGCGGAGGCGCGACTCGTGCGAGACTGGAAGACGCGCTTCGAGGCGCTCGCGCCGGTGGGCGCGGCGGCCCTCGGGGGCATCGAGGCCTACCAGGCGCACTGCGCCGACTTCCTGGCGATGCTCGAGGACCCGGAGGGCTTGAAGTACGCGGTGACGCTGGTCACCGAAGGAACGAAACCGTGACCGAACGCCTTCCGGCGGTGAAGGTGCAGGAGGTGTCCCCGGACAACGCCCCCGAGGTGAGCGTCCGGGCCACGTCCACGCTGCTGCTGTACTTCGAGCACCGCTACGGGGCGGAGCGGCTGGCCAAGGCGTGGCGCGACCACGGCTTCAGCCTGGGGCTGGACTACATGCGCCAGCCCACCAACTACGTCTCGCTGCGCTTCCTGGAGCGCGTGGCGGCGGCGCTGCGCGAGGAGTCTGGCGACTCGCGCTTCATGCGCGAGGCGGGCCTCTTCACGGCGTCGCCGCAGGCGCTGGGCTTCGTCTTCTACATGCTGCGCGCCTTCGGCTCGCCCAAGGCTTGCTACAAGCAGACCATCGACTTCTCCCCCAGCTACAACCGGGTGGGGGCGTTCACGGTGGACCTGCTGGAGCACAAGCGGCTCAAGCTGTCCTACCGCAGCAGCATCCCGGAGCAGAGCCGCAACATCTGCGAGCTGCGCATGGGCCAGTTCGCGTCCTTCCCCACCATCTGGGGCCTGGCGCCCGCGGAGGTGCGGGAGACGGAGTGCCAGGTGCTGGGCGGCGCGGCGTGCCGCTACCACCTCACCTGGACGGATCCGCCCACGCTCTGGGGCCACTACCTGGGGCTGCTGCTGGGCATGGTGAGCGGGCTGCTGGCCACGCACGTGGGCTGGGCGGACGCGCTCTTCTCCGTGACGTCGCTGGGCATGGGCGGCTTCGCGCTGGGCGGCTGGCTGGACCGGCGGCGCGAGCTGCAGCGCAAGGACGAGCTGCTCGCGGCGCAGGCCCAGGCGAACATGGGCTCCCTGCGCGAGCTGCAGCAGCGCTACGACGAGGTGTTCGGCAGCAACGTGGCGCTGGAGGACCGCGTCGCGGCGCGCACGCGCGAGCTGTCCGAGGCCAACGCGAAGCTGGAGGCGGCGCTCGCCAAGCAGCGCGAGCAGGACCGGCTGAAGACGGAGTTCTTCGACAACGTGAGCCACGAGCTGCGAACGCCGCTCACGCTCATCCTGCTGTCGCTGGACGCGCTCCAGAAGGAGCCGGAGTCGTTGCCCACGGTGGTGCGGCAGCACCTGGTGACGCTGGACCGGAGCACGCAGCGCCTGCTGCGCCTCATCGACAACCTGCTCAACCTGGCCCAGCTGGAGGCGGGCAAGGTGCGCCTGCGCTACCAGCCGCTGGAGCTGCACGCGTTCCTGTCCTCGCAGCTGCTGCCCTTCCGCTCCGTGGCGGAGAAGCAGGGCATCACCCTCACGCTGGAGGGCGGGCCGGTGTCGGTGGTGCACGTGGACGCGGAGCGCATCGAGGGCGTGTTCCACAACCTGGTCTCCAACGCGCTCAAGTTCACCCCGGCCGGCGGCAGCATCGCGGTGCGCGTGCGCGAGGACGACAGGGACGTGCACGTGGAGGTGGCGGACACGGGGCAGGGCATGGCGCCCGCGGACCTGGCCGTCATCTTCGACCGCTTCGCCCAGGCGGACACGTCCGGCACGCGGCGCTTCGGGGGCAGCGGCATCGGCCTGGCGCTGGTGAAGGAGACGCTGGAGCTGCACGCGGGCGGCATCGAGGTGTCGAGCACGCCGGGGCAGGGCTCGAGCTTCCGCGTGCGGCTGCCCAAGGGCACCGGGCACCTGCGCGAGGACTTGCGCGAGCGCCGCGCCACGGACCTGCCCACGCGCCGCGAGCGCCGCAGCTCCGGCCGCTTCGCCACCGTGCTGGCCGCCACCGTCGCCGGGGCGCAGCGCCCCACGGAGCCGCAGGACCACACGCGCGCGGACGCGAAGGCGCCCCGCGTCCTGGTGGTGGAGGACGACGCGGAGATCCGCGCCTTCATCGCGGACATCCTCGCGCCCAGCTACCGGGTGCTGGAGGCCGTCAACGGCGAGGAGGGCGTGCGCCGCGCGCTGGAGGAGCGGCCGGACCTGGTGGTGTCCGACGTGATGATGCCGGTGCTGTCCGGCCTCAACCTGCTGGTGCAGCTGCGCGCCCACGTGCAGACGGTGGACCTGCCCGTCATCCTGCTCACCGCGCGCCAGGAGGTGTCCGCGAAGGTGGAGGCCCTGGGCGCGGGCGCCAATGACTACCTGGGCAAGCCCTTCAGCCCGCGCGAGCTCCTGGCGCGCGTGGAGACGCAGCTGCGCTTGCGCGACGCGGCCGTGCGCGCGGCGGAGAACGAGCGGCTGGCGGCCATCGGCCTGCTCACCTCCGGCTTCGCGCACGAGGTGCGCAACCCGCTCAACGGGCTGATGAACGCGCTCATCCCGCTGAAGGACGTCGTGCAGGGGAGGCAGACGGGCGGCGACCCCAACATGGGCCCGGCGATGCTGGAGGTGATGGAGGAGTGCGGCCAGCGCATCCGCCACCTGGCGGAGTCGCTGCTGTCCTTCGTGCGCACGGCGGAGAAGCCGGTGGCGGTGCGGCTGGACGCGGCGCTCGACTCCACGCTCAGCGTGCTGGGCTGGCGGATCCCCCCGGGCGTCGTGGTGGAGCGCGCCTACCACTGCGCGAACCCCATCTGGGGGGACCCCGGCACCCTCAACCAGGTGTGGCTCAACCTCCTGGACAACGCCCTGCGCGCGGTGGGCGACGCGGGCCGCGTGCGGGTGGAGACGGCGCAGGCGGGCGACGAGGTGCTCGTCACCATCTCCGACACCGGCGTGGGCATCCGCCCGGAGGACCTGGAGCGGCTCTTCCAGCCCTTCTTCTCCACCCGCGCCGCGGGGGAAGGCACCGGCCTGGGCCTGGCGCTCAGCCGCCGCATCATCCTGCAGCACGGCGGCCGCATCCACATCACCAGCCAGATGGGGCAGGGCACGCGCGTGGAGGTCCATCTGCCCCTGCGGCCGGCGCACGCGGAGCCGCTGGCCCAGACCCCCACCACGGGTGCGACGCGCGGCCGGTGGTCGCGGCGCATCGGCTGACGCGCCCGGCCACGAGCGCGGGGGACGCGGGGGGCTGACAGGTTGCTCGCGCAGGGGGCGGGAATTCCCCAGGACGCGGGGTGTCCTCTGTCCTCGCCCAGGGCGAGACTCCTGTTACAGTCGCGCGACTTTTCGTTTCCCCTCACAAGATTCCGTTCGAGGAACTCACGGCATGCAAAGCACCGTCGCCGCGGGCGAGGCCCGCAAGGGGCATCCCCCGGGCCTCTACCTGTTGTTCGCCACCGAGATGTGGGAGCGCATGTCCTATTACGGCATGCGCGGCCTGCTGGTGCTCTTCCTCACCGACAAGGTGCGGGGCGGCTTTGGCTGGTCCGCGGCGGACGCGCTGAGCCTGTACGGCACGTACACGGGCCTCGTGTACCTGACGCCCATCCTGGGCGGCTACATCGCGGACCGCTTCATCGGTCAGCGCAAGGCGGTGCTGCTGGGCGGCGTGCTGATGATCATCGGCCACCTGCTGCTGGCGCTACCGGGCGTCCCCATCTTCTACACGGGCCTGGGCTTCCTCATCATCGGCAACGGCTTCTTCAAGCCGAACATCTCCACCATGGTGGGCGGGCTGTACCCCGCGGGTGACGGCCGGCGCGACGGTGCCTTCACCATCTTCTACATGGGCATCAACCTGGGCGCGGTGCTGGGCAACTTCATCTGCGGCACGCTGGGGGAGCGCGTGGGGTGGCACTGGGGCTTCGGCTCGGCCGGCGTGGGCATGGCGCTGGGCGTGGTCATCTTCATGTCGCTGTCCAAGAGCCTGCTCGGCAACGTGGGCCTGGCGCCCGCGCCGCGCCCCACCGACGCGCAGACGACGACGCCGGACGGCAAGCACCACGCCTTCTCCCGCGAGGAGTGGGACCGGATCATCGTCATCTTCATCATCGCGCTGTTCGTGGTGGCGTTCTGGACGGGCTTCGAGCAGGCGGGCGGCCTGATGAACCTCTACACGGACCAGAAGGTGGACCGCACGATGTTCGGCTGGGAGGTGCCCACCACCTGGTTCCAGAACTTCAACTCCGTCTTCATCGTGACGCTGGCGCCCGTCTTCGCGGCGGTGTGGAGCTCGCTGGCGGCGAAGGGCAAGGACCTGAGCATCCCGGTGAAGATGTCCCTGGGGCTCATCTTCCTGGCCGCGGGCTTCGCCTTCATGCTGGGCGCCTCCAAGGAGAGCGCGGC
The DNA here is from genome assembly GCA_023424585.1 of Pseudomonadota bacterium. Lineage (GTDB taxonomy): Bacteria > Myxococcota > Myxococcia > Myxococcales > Myxococcaceae > Corallococcus. Next base: position 1,193 of record JAFADT010000528.1, on the reverse strand, counting down.
GGACGGCAAGGCGGCGGCGTGGTGGGTCATCATGGCGTACCTCTTCCACACCATGGGCGAGCTGTGCCTGTCGCCGGTGGGCCTGTCCATGGTGAGCAAGGTGGCGCCCCAGCGCGTCGTCTCCGCGATGATGGGCGTGTGGTTCCTGGCGAACGCGGCGGCCAACAAGCTGTCCGGCGTGCTGGGGGGCTACTCGGAGAAGATGGGTGAGTTCAGCGTGTTCCTCACCATCGTCATCGGCGCGGGCCTGGCGGGCGTCATCCTGCTGTTCCTGGCCCCCATGTTGAAGCGGATGATGCACGGCACGGACGAGGTGACGCCCGCGGCGGCGCCCACGCACCAGGAAGGCACCGTCCACCCGGCCACCTGAGCTTCCAGGCTCTGGGGGTTCGGTTGAAGATAAGCGCCGGAGCGCCTCGCGCCCTCCGGCGCTTTTCTTTTGTCAATGCCTCGCTGTGGGCATCAGGATTTACCGGTCAGCCGGCAACCAGACTGGCCGGCCAGCCGGGTATTGCGTCAAGGGCTGGATGTTGCCGTGTCAGCAATGTTCGGTGGCCGCCTCCGCGTCCGGCTGTCGTGAGGGGAAAGCATTTCAAGCGACGGTTCGTCAGACGCGGTGCTCTGGAGGCAGCGTTGATGAGGTGTCAGCCATTCCAGGTCTCCGCCCTCAGAGCGTGTGGCGCTTTTGCACGACGAAGCCCGTGTCCTCCTCCGCGCGCCGGACAATCTCCACCGCCAGTCCCACCTGCTTCGCGGCGTCCGCCACGACAGGCCCCTGGTAGCCCGCATCCGCCCAGACCTTGTTCAGCGAGGGAAAGTCTTCGGAGGCACGTGGCAGCACCGCACCCGCCGCGGCATCCCGGTCTTGCACATCAGCGGTCGTCACCCAGGCCACCAGCATCAGCCCCAGCACGTCCACGAGCAGGTGGCGTTCACCTGCTTGCCCGCGTCGTAGCCCAGACTGTCGGCCTCCTCGGACGCCTTCACGGATTGGCTGTCCATGGTTCCAGCGGTGGGCTCATGCTCACGCCCCTGCGCCTGGCGCACCTTGCCTCGCAGCGCATCGTGCACGCGCTTCCAGGTGCCGTCCTTCTTCCACAATCGGAAGGAGTGGTAGACGCTTTGCCAGTCGGGCAGGTCGTGCGGCAGGAAGCGCCACTGCACGCCCGTCCGCGTCACGTAGAGGATGGCAT
>JAFADT010000523.1 GCA_023424585.1 Pseudomonadota bacterium | reverse complement strand
GTGCCAAGCAGGAGCACCGCGCCAGTGGCGCGGCCCAACAGACGAGAAGCCATGCGTGCATCCTCCAGGAGGTGGCGCGCGCTCCGAGCCGGGTGTCGGGGCGCTCACGCGCGACGCGCATCCTGCGGAGGTGACGTGGCGCTGCCTTGAGCAGCGGGTCACTTCTTCATCACGGGGGGACCGGGCGCGCGACAGACGCGCGTCGCCGGCCGCCCTCGTGTCACGGCGTGATGGGGAGGGTGCTCACGCCCTCGAACTCCGCCGTGCCGCCGCGCACGACGCCGTTCTTCTGGCACCAGCCGCCCGGCACCTCCAGCACGTACTGGCTGGGGATGCCCACCGAGCGGTTCGTCAGCGTGCGCGGCTCCGCGTTCTCGATGATGCCCACGATGCGGCCCTCGGACGTGATGAACAGCATGTCCAGCGGGATGAGCGTGTTGCGCATCCAGAAGCCGCGCACGTCTTCATCCGGGAAGAGGAAGAGCATGCCCTGCCCGGCCGGCAGCGACTTGCGCCACATGAGCCCGCGCGTGCGCGACTCGGCCGTGGCGGCCACCTCCACCTCCAGGCGGTGCACCCCTCCGTAGGCATCCTTCAGCCGCACGTGCGCGCGCGGCAGGGTCGGCATCACGTAGTCCTCCGCCGACACGTCCCTGGACCGGGGTCGCGCCGGAGCGGGCGCGGCGGGCTTCGGAGGCGCGGCGGGCGCTTCCTGACACGCGCCGCCCGCGAAGGCCAGCGCCGCCACGACGAACGTCAGGCGCGTCCGCGGCTTCATGGGTGCTGGGGATGCAGGGGCTTGTTGAGCAGCTTCTCGGTCAGCTCGGAGCCCAGGCTGTCGGACATGAGCCGCTCCACCAGCGTCTCGAAGTCCACGCGCTGGGACTCGCTGCTGTAGATGAAGCGGATGCCCATGCCGGGCTCCTCCGCGTCGGCCTTGGACCAGACGACCTCGCCCAGCAGCTCGAAGGGTGCCTCGCGGTGCGGCACCGTCAGCTTGAAGAGGAAGCGCGTGCCGATGGGCAGCGGCTTCTTCGTCTTGATGAACGTGCCGCCCTTGCTGATGTTCTTCGTGTAATCGGCGAAGAACGAATTGAGCTTCTTGTAGTCGACCTTCAGCTCGATGGGCGCACGACCGTGGGTGCGCAGTTCGGATCCGCTCTTCTGTTCGGACATGCGGCCGGGGAGTATAGGGGACGCCATGCGGCAAGTCCTCCCCCGTGCCCGCGCACTGCTGGGCCGTCCGGCCGTCCTGGCCACCGTGCTGCTGCTCGGCGGTGGGGGGTCGGCGCTCGTCCTCCTCCCCCTCTTCGGGGTCCCCGGCTTCGAGCTGGGCCTGGCCCTGTCCATCGCCGTCGGCCTGCTCGGAGGGGGGACCGGCATCGCCGCCGCCGCCCAGGAGCGCCGGCTCCTCACCGGCGCCTCGCCCCGGCCCGCCGGGGTGGAAGCGTCCGCCCTGCCCGGAACCGCCGTGGGCCGCGCCCTGGGCGCCAGCGCCCTCCTCAACGTGGGGGTGCTGGTCCCCCCCTTCGTGTGCGCCCTGCTCTTCGCCCGGCTCCGCACCGCGTGCGACCCCTTCGAGCTGGCGGGCTTCTACCCCCTCCTGACCCTCCCCTCCGCCCTCATCGCCTCCGCGGCGGGTGTGCTCCTGGGCTTCGCGACGGCCCGGCCCCGGAGCGCGGCGGGGCTGTATGCCCTGCTCCTCCTCGGGTCCCTGGGGGTGACGGTGTGGCCCATCGTCTTCGGGCCCCAGGTGTTCGCCTTCAACGTCTTCCTGGGGCACCTGCCCGGCCCGCTGTACGACGAGGCGCTCCAGCTGACCGCCGCGCTGGGCTGGTTCCGCCTGGAGACGCTCCTGTGGGGGGGCGCCTTCGCGGGGCTCGCCATCGCGCTCCTGGACGTGCGCACCGGGCGCCTGTCGCCGAGGGGGGCGCGCCCGGGGGGGCTCCTGGGCCTGGTCCTCCCCTGTGCCCTGGGCATCCTCTGGCTGGAGGCCCGCGCGCCCCAGCTGGGCCTGCGGATGACGGACGCGTACCTCGCGGAGCAGCTGGGCGGCGTGCGGGAGACGGAGCACTTCGTCCTGCACTACCCGCGCGGCAAGGCCCGCCAGGACGTGGACCGGCTGGCCCGCGACCTGGAGTTCCGCTTCACCCAGACGTCCCGCTTCCTGGGCGTGGCCCCCACGGAGCGCGTGCGCGTGTGGCTCTACCGCTCCGAGGACGAGAAGCAGCGGCTGGTGGGCGCCGGCCGCACCCAGTTCGCCAAGCCCTGGCGCGCGGAGCTGCACATCCAGGACAAGCCCTTCCCCCACTCCACGCTGCACCACGAGCTGGCGCACGTCATGGCGGGCCCCGCGGGCTCCGGCTTCTTCCGCGTCACCACCCGGCTGGGCGTGTGGCCGCTGATGGGCGTGATTGAAGGGCTCGCGGTGGCCGCGGACGACCCCGTGCAGGGCGAGCTCACCCTGCACCAGTGGGCCGCGGGCATGCGCCGGCAGGGGCTGGCCCCGGACATGCGCGACCTCATGGGGCCCCGGGGCTTCTACCAGTCCGCCCCGGCGCGCGCGTACACGGTGGCGGGGTCGTTCCTGCGCTACCTGGCGGACACCTACGGCGCGGACCGGCTGCGCGCCGTCTACGCGCACGCGGACTTCGAGGAGGCCTACGGCCGTCCCCTGGACGAGCTCGTCACCGAGTGGGAGCGCACCCTGGACGCGCTGCCCCTGGACGCGTCCACGCTCGCGCGCGCCTTCGCCCGCTTCCGCGCCGGCAGCCTCTTCTCCCGCGCCTGCGCCCGCGAGGTGGCCCGCCTGTCGGACTCCGCCCGCGACGCGCTCGCCAGCGACCCGCAGGACGCGCTCCAGCGCTACCAGCGCGCCGCCCGGCTCCAGCCGGAGGAGCCGTCCTTCC